>NZ_JAPTFX010000143.1:0-12090 GCF_030985895.1 Stenotrophomonas sp. Sm6012
AACCGCCCACCGCGCACTGCGCGGCACGTACAACAGCGGGAATGCCCCATGTCCCTGGCCGAATTCGCCCTCATCGACCGCATCCGCGCCCGCACTCTGGAGCGCGACGACATCCTGCTCGGCATCGGCGACGATGCCGCGCTGCTGCAGCCGCGTGCCAACGAACAGCTGGTGGTCACCGCAGATACGCTCAACAGCGGCGTGCATTTCCCGGTGGAAACTCCCGCATTCGACATCGGCTGGAAGACGCTGGCGGTCAATCTGTCCGACCTGGCCGCGATGGGCGCGCGCCCGGCCTGGTGCACGTTGGCGCTGTCGCTGCCAGAAACTTCCGAAGACTGGATCGAAGCCTTTGCCGATGGTTTCTTCGCACTGGCCGACCAGCACGACATCGCGCTGATTGGCGGTGATACCACGCGCGGCCCGCTGTCGCTGTCGGTGACTGCGATGGGGCAGGTGGGCCGGGGCCAGGCGCTGCGTCGTGATCGCGCGCAGGTGGGCGACGACCTCTGGGTGAGTGGCACGCTGGGCGATGCCGCCGGCGCATTGAAGCTCTGGCAGCAGGGCGCGCTGAACGTGGCCGCCGCCACGCTGCTGGCCGACTACGAACACCTGCGCCTGCGCCTGCTGCGGCCCACGCCGCGCGTAACGCTGGGCCTGCGCCTGCGCGCCTTTGCGCATGCGGCCGTGGATGTATCGGACGGCCTGCTGGCCGACGCCGGCCATATCGCCACACGCAGTGGCGTGGCCGTGCACGTGGATGCCGACATGCTGCCGATCTCGCCGGAGCTGCGCGAACTGTTCGGTCGCGAGGAGGCACGTGAGTGCGCACTGCGCGGCGGCGATGACTACGAACTGTGCTTCACTGCCGCCGCAGATCAACGCGACGCGCTGATGTACCTGTCGCAATCGCTGGACCTGCCGCTTACCCGCATCGGCCGCATTGCCGAAGGGCAGGGCGTACACGTGGACGGCGAAGCCGCCAGCGGCGGTTACCAACACTTCGTGTAGAAGTAGTAATACTTGCCCTGGTGGGTGCCAACCATGGTTGGCACGAATATGTCAGGCGTTCGAACCAACACCGTGTCGACCAAGGTCGACACCTACCCATGCGCGGCGTGCCGGAATTGCTCTGGTGGGTGCCAACCTTGGTTGGCACGAATGTGTCCGGCGTCCATGCCAACACCGTGTCGACCAAGGTCGACACCCACCCATGCGCGGCGCGCCGGAATTGCTCTGGTAGGTGCCAACCTTGGTTGGCACGAATATGTCAGGCGTTCGAACCAACACCGTGTCGACCAAGGTCGACACCTACCAAAGCGCGGGAATTACACGTGCGGAACCGGCGCGCCGAAACGGTTGCCGCCCGGCGAGCTTGGCAGCAGCATGAACACCAGCACCGCCAGGTTCGCAAATGGTACGAGCAGCAGCAGGTACCACCAGCCGGATCGGTCGGTGTCATGCAGGCGACGCACGGTCACCGAAACCAGCGGCACCAGGAGCGCCAGCCACACCACCACGCCCAGGCCCGTCGATACCCATGCCAGCGTTTCCGAACCGGTATAGCCTGCAATGAAGCTCAGTACATGCAGCGGCATGAACACGATCACGATGAACAACTGGAACCACCAGAACTCACTACGGCTGGCGCGCCCGCTGAACTGCGCATAGCGGGTCAGCGGAGTCATCATCTTGTGCATCGGCACTCTCTCTCAAAAAAGGAAGCGCGCACTATCGCTGCCGGGGTAACGGTATTCCATGCAACTTATTGCAATCGCAACGCGCATCTCAGTAGAGCCGAGCCCACGCTCGGCTGCTTGGCGCAAAGAAAAAGCCGAGCATAGGCTCGGCTCTACATCTTCAACGGGCGATCTTCGCCTCGGCATCGCGCGCGGTACCGTAGTCGTCCAGCCACTGGAATTTCAGCGTGGCCGGTACCGTGGCGCCAGCCGGCACGGCCAAGCTGATCCGCTCACCCGGCGGCACCATGTCTACCTCGATGGTCTTGCCATCAGCCAGTACCAGGTTCGCCAGCGTCACGTGGTAGGCGGTAGGGTTGTGCAGCTGCAATGCCCCGCCTTCAACGCGCCATTCCAGCGCCGCTGCCGCATCGCGCGCATGGCCCGGCAGGCCGGCAGGTCGGTAGAACAGCTTCACTCGCGTGCGCACAGCAAACTGCAGCAGGTTCCTGCCTTCCACATTCTCCGGCTTGGGCGGAATATCCAGCAGGTTGAAGTACAGCAGCGATTCGCGGTCCGCTGGCAGCGCCGCACCGGCCATCGGTGCATAGGTCAGCCGGAACGCCTGCGCATGCCCGGCATCGATGCGGCGCGTGGTGGGCGTCAGCACGAACGGCAGTTTCTGGCTGCCCGCCTTGGCACTGGCATCGCCATCGTCCAGCCACACCTGCGCCAGGGCCACATTGTCGCCACGGTTGTTGGCGTTCACCGTCACCGCACCCTTGCTGCCATCGTAGATCACCCGCGTGCCCTGCAGCGTCACTGCCGCAGAGGCCGGAAGTACTGCGGAAGCGCCGGCCAGGGCCAGCACTGCCGCGCATGCGCGAAGGTTCATGGAAGTCTCCTCGGGAAGAGCCGCCCGGCAGCACGCCGCCGGGCGGTGTGCGCTTACTTGTAGATGATGTCCATCTGCGCAGTGGCGTTTGCCACGCCAGCCACCACGTCGGCAGCAGCGCCGGTCTTGGTGTACCAGACGCTGTGCTTGACGGTATTCGGTGCGGTATCGGTGACGTTGACGAACTGGGTCGGAGCAGCGTTGATCTTCAGCTGGGTATCGGTGGTGTCAAAGATCTTGTAAGCCACGCCTGCTGCGCCACCGGCCGTCAGCTCCAGCGCGCCGTCGGCGGTAGCCGGGCCGCTGAACTTCACCGCCACGTCGTGCGAACCGGTGGCACCCGGGCAGGCCACGGCCACATCCAGATCGCGGCGGCCAATGCGATCATTACCCTTCAGGTCTTCAAGATCCATCTTGCCCATCGTCACCGCCACGCCGCCATTGATGGTGGCCGTGCAGGTGGTTTCAACAATCTCACCGCTGATGGTCAGATCGGCAGCATTCACGGCCGGGGCAGCAGCCAGCAGGATGGCCAGCGCCATCGGGGTCTTCAGGTTCTTCATGGGTGTGCTCTTCAACAAGTGATGGAATCGGGAACGCCACCCGTCATCTATGCGAAGGGTGGCCGGTGCAGGAGGCGTGGTGTCTGTCGACAGATCCCTTGTCGACGCAGGACGAGGCACGCCCGTCTTCTGCCCGGCGCATGTTCGGGCTGATGTCCGCGGCAGGCCATACAACTTGTTGCAAACGCCCCCATGCCTCGAAAACTGCAACTAGTTGCATGTCCGCCAGCAGGGCCGCGCCCTAGTCTGCACGCCTCCCACTACTACCGGGGCTGCACTGCGGCCGCGTCGACGCCATGCGCTTGTCCTCTTCTTCCCTCCAAAGCGCCACGCAGTATTCGCTGCGCCATACCGCACTGGCCGCAGCCATCAGCACCGCGCTGGTGTTTGCAGCTGTGCTGCAGGCGCACGCGCGACCGGGTGGCGAAGTGGAATTCAGCGAAGGCTTCGCCAGCGGCTTCGTCGGCGAAGATCTGGCGCGCTTCAGCATGGGCAACCCGGTGGAGCCGGGCCGATACAACGTCGATATCCATCTGAACGGCGAGTTCGTCCGCCGCGATGACATCGACCTGGTGGCCTCGGATACGCCGCATGTCGCGCAGCCCTGCGTGCCCGCACACCTGCTGCTGGCGCTGGGCCTCAGCGATGCAACGCGCCAGGCTGTGGAAGCGTCAGAAACCCCAGATTGCCTCGATGTAGAGGCCGTGATTGAAGGCGCACGCGTACGCTACGACGACAGCCAGCTGCGCCTGGATATCTCATTGCCGCAGGTGGCACTGCAGCGGCAGGCGCGCGGCTTCGTTGCGCCAGAACTGCGCGACCACGGCATCACTGCGGCCTTCCTCGGCTACAACGTCAACCACTACCGCAACCAGGGCCAGCAGAACACCTACGCGGGCATCACTACCGGCCTCAACCTGGGAGCATGGCGGCTGCGCCACCGCAGCTCGCTCAGCCACAGCCCCCAGGGCACGCACTTCAACACGCTCAACAGCACGCTGCAGCGTGATCTGCCGCGCTGGAACAGTCAGCTCACCCTGGGCCAGGCCAACACCGGTGGTGAACTGTTCGACAGCGTGGGCTTCACCGGTGTGCGCATCAGCACGGACGAGCGCATGCTGCCCGATTCGCTGCGCGGCTATGCGCCGGTGGTGCGCGGCGTGGCGCAGAGCAATGCGCGCGTTACCATCCGCCAGAACGGCGCGGTGCTGTACGAAACCACGGTGGCGCCCGGTCCGTTCGCCATCGACGATCTCTACCCCAATGCAGGCAGCGGTGATCTGGAAGTGGCCGTCACCGAGGCCGATGGACGCGAGGAACGCTTCACCGTGGCGTTCTCTGCGGTGCCGCAGGCGCTGCGCGAAGGCAGCCAGCGTTTCAGCATTACCGCGGGCGAGCTGCGCAATACCGGCCTGGCGCAGAACGCGCTGCGCTTCACCGAGGGCACCTACGCGCGTGGCGTCAGCAACCGCATGACCCTGCTGGGCGGGGTGCAGGTAGCCGAGCACTACCAGGCCGGCCTGGCCGGTGCAGCGTTCAACACGCCGTTCGGCGCCATCGGTGCCGATATCACCCACGCCCGCGCCACCGTGCCGGGCCTGCCTGCGCAAAGCGGCCGCAGCTATCGCCTGAACTACCAGCGCAGCGTGGCGCGCACCGGCACCAACCTGGGGCTGGCTGCGTACCGTTACAGCACCGAGGGCTTCCTCACCCTCACCGATGTGTCGCAGCTGTCGTTCCATCGCCCGCAGGCGGCCGATGCGTTCGTCATGCGCACCCGCCAGCGCTTCCAGGTGAATTTTTCGCAGCGTATCGGTCAGCGCAGCCAGCTGTATGTCAGCGGCGGCCACGTGGCCTACTGGAACCGCCCCGGCAAGCACAACGATCTGCAGCTGGGCTTCCACAGCAGCTACCGCAGTGCGAACTACACCCTTTCAGCAACGCGCTACCGCATGGCCAGCGGCGCGCCCGATACGCGCCTGTCGTTCATGCTGAGCGTGCCGCTGGGCCGCAGCACCCACGCGCCGCGTGCCACCGCCACCTACAACGACAGCCGCCTGGGCAGCCAGCAGCAGCTGGGCATCAACGGCAACCTGGGCGAAGACCGCGCGCTGTCCTACAGCCTGTCCGGCAACCGCGGCCAGAGCAGCAGCGGCTACAACGCCTACGCCAGCTACCAGGGCAGCCATGCCGATCTCAGCGCCGGCTACAGCCATGCCAACGGCAGCAGCAGTTTCAACGCCGGGGCCACCGGCAGCGTGGTGCTGCATCGCGGCGGCATCAACTTCGGCCCGTCGCTGGGCGAGAGCTTCGCGCTGGTGGAAGCGCAGGGCGCGCAGGGCGCGAAGGTGGGCAGCGGCCGCACCGTTACGGTGGCCGGAAACGGCTATGCCGTGCTGCCTTACACCAGCCCGTACCGCTGGAACCAGGTGCAGCTGGATACCGCCGTACTGCCTCTGGATGTGGAAGCGCAGGCCAGCTCGCAGCGCGTGGCGCCCAGCGCCGGCAGCATCGTCAAGGTCAGCTTCCAGACCCGCAACGATCGCCTGTGGCTGATCGACGCCAGCGATGCCGACGGCCAGCCGCTGCCCTACGGCGCGCAGATTGCCCACCCCGATGGGCGCGTGCTGGGCCAGGTGGGGCAGGGTGGTGTGGTGGCCCTGCGTGGGCTGGAAAACACCGGGCTGGTGCACGTGCAGACCGAAGACGGCATCGCCTGCCGCCTGCACTACGCCATGCCCGATACCCCCGATGCACACGGCCAGTACTGGACACAGGCGCGCTGTCTGGCGCCGGGTCAGGAACTACTGGCCGACGATGTTCCCTCTTCAACTACCGGAGCTTCCCAATGAGAACGTCGCACCTGCTGCTTGCCGCGCTGCTGTTCGGCGCTGCGCCGCTGGCCCATGCCCAGACCGCCAACATCACCGTTACCGGCAAGGTGCTGCCTGGCACCTGCACCATGGCCAATGTGCAGGTGGCGCTGGCCGATATCGACGCCACCGATCTGAAGGCAGGGCACGAGAACGGCCTGAAGACGGCCACGCTCAACTTCACCGGTTGCGTGGGCGTGGGTAGTATCGAACTGAGCTTTGACGGCACCGATGACGCCGCACAGGATGGGCACTGGAAGAACGGCGCGACCACGGGCGGTGCGACCGGCGTGGCTGTGGCGCTGCTGGATGGCACTACCGGCACTGCATTCCTGAAGAAGGCCGCGAAGAAGACCGTCGTCGTCAACGGTGCGGCCACGGCCAAGCTGGATATGCGAAGCGGCTACTACCGCAAGGCCGGCACGCCGCTGGTGGCTGGTGCAGTCAGCACCCAGATCACCGTAACGGCTGCCTACAAGTGAGTGCCTTGCCGCTGCCACGCCTGCTCGGGGGCGTTTGCGCGCTGTGGCTGGCATTGCTGGCAGTGGCAGCCGCGCAGGCATGCACGACGGTTGCCTATGCAGGTGGCGATGCCAACCTGGTCATTGACACCTGGGATGACACCGTGCCGGATGTTCTGATCAGCAACTGGACGATGGCGGGCAATGCCAATTTTCTCAACGGCTGCTCCGTCAGCAGCCCCAGTCCGGTGGATGTCATTCCCACCATGCCGAACTTGACGTTCGAGCACGATGTAGTCATCGACGGCGAGAGATACCCCGCGTATTCGGTGGTGGGAATGCCACGCACCCCTCTGTTCATATTCCGGTACGTTTTTGGTAACGGCAGTGCGGTGCTGAACCAGCCCTTCGATGCCAGCCGTACCCTGAACTCATCGGGTGGCAGCGCAGCCGGCGCCTTTCGCTGGTCGGTACTACAGATTGCGGCGGTATCGCGGGGCGGCCAGATGGAAGCGTTGCCCACTACTTCGGTTGGCAGTGCCAGACATGTCTTCCCGCCCAACCCTTCGCTGTCCAAGGTGGAAAGCTTCAGCGTCACCGCAAACCTGCGCAGCAAGACCTGCACGCTGACCGACACCCCCGTGGCGCTGCTGGATGTACACAGCGGTGACCTGCCGCGTGCGGGCTCCTCAGCCGGTACGCGAGATTTCGACGTGGCGATGAGCTGCAACGGCACCTATACGGTGTATCTGTCACTGACCGATGCCAACGCGCCAGGAAGTACCAGCAGCCGTCTGACGCCGACCCGCAATGCTACCGCCGAGGGTGTTCACGTCGAGCTGCTGCGCGGCGGCAGCCCGGTTGCACTGGGCAGCACCTGGAGCCAGCTCAGCCTTGAGCCGGTGGCGCTGGCCGCGCGCTACTACCGCGAATCCGGCGCGTTCGGTACCGGTCTGGTGGAAGGGCAGGCCGTAATCACTGTGACGTATCGGTAGTGCTCATTGCGGACAAGGAAATATCACGATGGCAATCGAACTTTCAGATTCACGGCGCCAGCAACGCGGCGCGCGCAGTGGCAGCATCTGCATGATGCTGGGCTTGCTGGCCTCGGCCAGTGCCGCCGCTTGCACCGGGCAGCACAATGCCGGCGCGCCCGTCAACCTGGTCATTGATGCCTGGGAAGACGCCGAGCAGGATCAGCTGATTGCGAGGTGGCAGAGCGGTGCCGGTGCCAACGCCCAGTTCCTGTTGGGATGCACAACAAATGCGGTCATACCGATGGACGTAACGCCATCGCTGTCCGGGTTGGAGTTTGTCCGCAATGTGACCATTGATGGGAAGACCTACCCAGCCTTTGGCTTGATCGCCTATCCACGTTCGCCTCTGTTGATCTTCCAGCACTACGTGTGGACTGCGTCCGGAAGCATCAAGGATGAGCCCAAACCGCTGGACATCCGTAGCGTGCTTCACGATCCCTCCAAGGCGCTGGATAGCTCAGGGCGGGGGTCGGTCTTGAACATCGCGGCAGTTTCACGAGGTGGCATCATGCAGCCGGTGCCTTCGACCTATCTGGGGCCGATCTCACGGCGGTCCCCGCTCTACCCAAGCTTCGTCAAGACCGATACCTACACAGTCACCGCCAACCTCAAGGTGCCTACCTGCACGCTGTCCGACACGCCAGTCACGCTGGTGGATGTGGCCGCGGCCGATCTTCCCGCCAGCGGCCGCTACGCTGGTGAGCGCAGCTTCGATGTGGCGATGGACTGCAACGGCGCGTTCCCCGTTCAGATGGTGTTGACCGACGCCAACGCGCCAGGCAGTACGGGCAGCCGCCTGGCGCCCACGCGCAACACGACGGCCGGGGCGGTACGCGTGGAACTGCTGCGTGAAGGCGCCCCCGTGGTGTTGCGGCAGGCTTGGACGATTCCGCTCACCCAGACGGGCCGCCAAAACATCCGACTGGCGGCGCGCTACTACCGCGAAGCCGGCACGTTCCATGGGGGCGTGGTGGAAGGGCAGGCGATCATCACCGCCACTTACCGCTGAGGCCCGCTTTTGTAGAGTCGAGCAAGCTCGACTGCTCTTGGCAAAAGCAGTCGAGCAAGCTCGACTCTACGAAAACGATTGCGCGGCGGCGTGGGTCAGGCCGCGTAGACCTGCGTATCCACGTATTCCGACAAGCCCCTGCACGCCAGCAGCAGGCCCTCACGCACGTCGTTGCCCACTTGCTGCGCTTCTTCCCCATCCACGCGCACGCGCTCACTGGCGTGCAGCAGTTCCAGCAGCACCGTCAGCCCGGCGTTGGCCCGGTTGATGCGTGCCAGCGCCATGCACTGGCCGGATGAACGGCCTTTTCGCTGCAGGGGCTGGCCATCGGCTGCCTCCACTTCGCGGATACGTTGCAGGCAGTCCAGCAAGGTGATGCCGTTGGCGGCAGGGTTGGCGGCGAGGGTGGTTTCCAGCGGCTCGGCAATCTCGGCGGGCAGCTGGTTGGCGGCCTCGCCCAGTGTGGCGAAAAGGAACGGGTAGCGATTGGCGCTCATGATGGCTTCCTTATGCGTTACGCGAAGGAGCCGCCCTGCTTGACAGCAAGGGCGGCGGACGATGCGTGGTTGCAATACCGGTGGTAACTCCGTCAAACGCCGGCGGGCACAAGGCCCCCACGCACCGCCCGCCATAGATACGCGGGCAGAATGCCTGCCGGCGCCACCCACAGGGAATGAGCGACGCCGGCAGACAAGCGTAACGAAGTTACCAAACGGGATTGCAAGCCCGTGCCACCCGTTCTCGGTGGCCGTACATCATTCGCATGCAGCACCCGTACTGCCAATGAGAAAAGTTGGAAAGTAGAAAAATTACGAAGATTTGCAGCGACGTGGCGAAAGCCGTCAGCACGTGCAGATCGCGACATATCTTGTAGAGCCGAGCCTACGCTCGGCTGCTCTCAGGCCTTTGGCGCGGGAAACAGTCGAGCAAGGATTGACTCTACAGAGAGCACGCCTTTTTCACGCCTCAGCGTGGGTGCCAACCAGCACAGTCGCGTGCTCAGGCCATGCGCTTAGAAGCGATGGCCGAAGGCTACGCCGATCTGCGAATGACGAACGCGATCACGCCCCACCGCTTGCGCGGCCTTGCTCTTTCCATTGGGCTTGAGCATGCTCCATTCAGTGCGCAGGAAGCTGTTGTCGCCAAGGTTCATCGTGGCGCCAAAGCCGTACTGCATGGTCCACTGCCGCGAACTGCGGTTGCCCAGTGCACTGTTGCGGTCTGCCTTGAATAAGGTCTGCATGGATGCCACACCAACGCGGCTGAAAAGCTCGAAACGCTCGCCGATGGGCAGGATGCCCAGTGCCGATGCCGACGCATAGTTGCCGGTAAAGCCGCCGGCAACAGCCGTGTCAGCGCCCTTGCTGCGGCTGCTGGAACGCGATTCAGAGGCCTGCCTGTGGTAGGCACCTTCCACCGCGAAGTTCGGGCTGATGCGGTAGCCCACGCCAACCGTGTAGCCCAGCTTGCCGTCGCTCCACTTGCGGTCGCTCTTCTGCCCCTGCGTTCTTGCCGGGGGTGAATACATCGCTCTTGCTGGCGCCGGCAAAACCATAGAGACCCGTGCGGTCGGCGGGTCCAGCCCACGCGGTGGACGAAAAGGCCAGTGCCAGGGCAGCGGCAGCGGTGAGAGTGGTTGCATGCTTCATCGGGTGTTCCTCTTGGGTTGGGAGAGGAAATCGTGGCGCCTCCGCCCCGCGATTTCCTCAGCCACGCGGTGGCCCGTGTGTGCCTGCCAACACCAGCACCGTGACGGTATGTAATGCCTTTTCCCAACGCGCTGGCCGCAGCGGTGGCGCCAACCGTTAACGGTGCAGGAACAGGCGGGCACCGTGTCGCTATTGCCACTGACTGGCGTCAACGCCGTTCTCTAGCATGCCGGCAGCGCTCGTGGAGAGATACGACATGAACCGACTGCTTCTGGTCGAAGACGATGATCGCCTTGCCAGCCTGGTAGTGCGATACCTGCAGGGGCACGGCTTCGTGCTGCAACGTGTCTGCGACGGTGCCAGCGCGCTGGATGCCATCGCCGCAGATCCACCGGATATCGTGCTGCTGGACCTGGGCTTGCCCGACATGGATGGCCTGGACCTGTGCCGCGCCATCCGGCCCGGTTACAAAGGCCTGCTGTGCATTCTCAGTGCCCGCGCCGATGACATCCATCAGGTGCTGGGGCTGGAACTGGGCGCAGACGACTACATTTCCAAGCCGGTGGAACCGCGCCTGCTGGTGGCACGCCTGCGCGCACATCTGCGGCGCTTGCGCAGCGGTACTGAAGATGGCGTGTTGTTGTTTGGTCAACTGCGTATCGATGTGGCCTCGCGGGATGTCATGTTGGGAGAGGCGAAGGTGCAGTTGACCACCTCCGAGTTCGACCTGTTGTCGGTCCTCGCAGGTAGTGCCGGCCGTATTCTCAGCCGCGACCAACTGTTCAAGCACCTCCGTGGCATCGGCTTCGATGGCATGGACAGATCCATCGATGCGCGCATTTCCCGCCTGCGCCGCAAGCTGGGCGATACCGATATGGAAGCCACTCGCATCAAGACGGTGCGCGGCAAAGGCTATCTGTTCAGCCAGTCGGGTTGGCAGTGAAGCGGCGCAGCCTTGGGCCGCTTCGGCTATACGCACGCTACTGCGCAGTGTTCCTGCTGGCACAAATAGCATTGTTGTATGCCGGTACCGAGCTGTGGGCGCGCTGGGCGATGCACGCACATGAACAGGCCGAGCATTCTGAAGCCCGCCGCGTGCACGCGATGCTCGCCGAGCGCCTGCTGGCGCACCCGGAGGGCGACCCGCGTGCGCTGCTCCGGGCCATAGAGCACGAAACCGGCTACCCGCTGCAATTGCTCGCCTTGAATGAGCTGCCCGCGACGATCGCGCCGGCCGATCGCCGTCGTCTGGAGCAGGTACCTGGCGCGCTGGTGATGGAGGAGGGTAGAAGCTACCGGCGGTTGGGCACAGGTGATCGCGTGCTGGCCGTGGGCGACTGGAATGACGGCTATTTAGAGTTGCATGGCTCAGCGTCATGGGTCGGGTGGTGGTTGGCACTGGCCACTGCCGTGGCTGTGCCGCTCTATTTTCTCATTCACCGGCTGTGGCATGACATACGCACGTTGAAACGGGTGGTGGGGCACCTGCGTGCCAACTGCTTTGATCACGCTGTGCCGCCCATGCGTACCGCGTTGCTGAAGCCGCTGGCATTGGCCTTGCAGGATATGGCCGAACAGATGCGGCTGCTGCTGGATGGGCAGCGGCTGATGGGCCAGGCGATGGCGCATGAGCTGCGCACGCCGCTGGCACGCATCCGTTTCACCGCCAGCCTGTTGCAGGCCGCGCGCAAGGATGTGGCGGAGCATGACGCCCTGCTACGTGAGGTGGATGCAGACATTCAGCACCTGGATGGGTTGAGTACTGCGGGCATCGAGTACATCCGTTTCGGCCGCATGCCGCTGGTTGAGCACAGCGAGGTGGCGTTGCCCGCGTTGATGGATGCCGTGGTGGACCGGCCAGAGTTCTGTAGACACTCAGTTGCCGCTCTGCGCGTAGCGCCTTTCAAACTCTACCGGTGACACG
>NZ_JAPTFX010000144.1:0-12042 GCF_030985895.1 Stenotrophomonas sp. Sm6012
CTAACAACTATGCCCGGCAGCTCCGGACTGCCGCCTGAAACGGCTTCATGGCGTCCGTTTTCAGGGGGCCAGATCAGTGAGCCGCATGGATGCGGCGACCAAGCCCCCATGGATGGGTTTACGGCGTCCCCGCACACCCACAGTGCCCCGCCAACCCACGGAATGCCGCTTCGGCTTTTGACGTTGACGTTGCTTCGGCGGGTGCAGGGCTGCAAGCCCTGCTGGCCTACTCCACCAGGGTAATGGGAGTGAGCGTGACCTTGGCGTTGTTCGCTGCTCCCATGCGATCGGTGTACGCCTGCCCACGTTGGACAAGATAGAAGCTGTCCAGGTAATCGATGTCGTTGGAGAACCACGACGACGGCATCGCCTTGAGAATCGCGCCGGCAATATCGGCAATGACCGCATACTCCGGTGCGAACGCACCCAGCGCTGCCTTCACACCGTTGCTCAGCGCCACCAGCAGGTCCTGGTAGTTGGTGTCACCGTCATCCTCGAACAACTGCACGTTGGCGGCGTTGAACCGATAGTTGCCCCACAGCACCAGCGCCTGCTGCGGCGTGTAGTCGGTCTTGTCATGGTCCAGGTAGGGCATGTCGACCGTGGCCATCTCCGGCTCCGCCTTGCCGATCTGCAGCCCGGACACCACCGCGAACACCTCCGCCGCGCCCAGTGCCCACGGCTCCTGGTCGTCGGCCAGGCGGATGCGGTCCAGCCGGGTGATGTCCAGTGATGCACGCGCGCCATCGGCCGACAGCTGGATGCGCTCGGGCGATTGCAGGCCCCGTGCCCGGAGGCCGGCGTTGACCAGCGCCATGCCCTCCTGCACCGAGCGGCGGGTATCGACATCGACGATCAAGACCGGGAATGCCGGTGCCTGCCTTGCGTCCAGCACATGCGCGCGGCCCCGCGCGTCGTAGGCCGTCAGCGTGGTCCAGTCACGATCATTGCCCCGTGGCAGGCTGGCCACCCACAACTGGCGCGGCGCGATGTCAGCCAGCGACTGGCCGTCCGGCACGTAAGCGCGCAGCTGCAGCAGCCCCTCGCCCTGCGCTGGCAAGCCCTTGGCCTGGCGCAGCTGCTGATCGTTGCTGGCCAGCGAGACGCTGGCCTGGGTGTGGACGCCCGGGTCGAAGCGCTCCATCACGGCATCCAGTGCCACACCCCGTTCCGGCGAAGTAGCCAGCGTGGTGCGTACGGCCTCGGCGAAGCCGGGTTGGGCAATCAATCCCGCCACCTCACGCGCACTGGCCTCGGTTACGGCCTGTATCTGAGCACCACGCGCGGCAGTATCGCTTTGCGCAGCTGCCCCGGCGCTGGCCAACAGCAGTGCCAGCAGCGTGGTCCCCCCAATCATCCGTCGATGCGTCATTCCAGCCCCCAGGCAACGTCGCTGCGGATGAGCGACAGGTGCTGTCTACGCTACGACGCTGCCACCATACGATCCGGTATGTATCGCACAGTTCCGCCTGCGGCCTGCAAAAAAGAGCCGAGCATCGGCTCGGCTCTACACGGGATCGCGATGCCAGGCGTGGCCCGGCTCAGCCGGTGGCCATCCACTTCAGGATCAAGCCGGTGACATACGCCAGGCCCGTACCGGTGGCATAGCCCACCGTGCCCAACAGCACGCCCACCGGGGCCAGCGTGGGGTGGAATGCCGCCGCCACCACGGGGGCCGATGCCGCCGCACCGATGTTGCCCTGCGAACCAATCGCGAAGAAGAACAACGGTGCGCGCAGCAGCTTGGCAACGATCCAGAGCACCAGCACGTGCGTGGCCATCCAGATCGCACCCAGCAGGAACAGCCACGGACGATCCAGCAGCGACAGCAGGTTCATCTGCATGCCGATGCAGGCGATCAGGAAGTACAGGAACACCGTGCCCAGCCGCGAGGCACCCGCCGCTTCCAGCCGGCGTGCGCGGGTGAAGCTCAGGCCCAGGCCCATTGCGGTGGACAGCAGGATCACCCACACGAACTGACTGTCCAGGCTGAACTGGCTGGCCCAGCTGACGTTGGCCTTGAACCAGCCCGACAACGGCGCCGCGATCGCATGGGCCAGGCCGACGCCGCCCAGCGCCACGCCGACGATCACCATCAGGTCGGTCATGCTGGGAATGCGCGCGTTCTGCGCCTCGTAGGCACTGATGCGGGCCTTCATCTCGTCGATGGCGCGGGTATCGGCACCGTTGCGGGTGTCGATCTGCTGCGCACGGTTGGCCAGGAACAGCAGGATCGCCATCCACAGGCTGGCGCAGGCCACATCGACCACCGCGAACTGCCCGAAGGTGGTGGCATCGGTACCGAACACTTCGCGCATGGCGACCATGTTGGCGCCGCCGCCGATCCAGCTGCCAGCCAGTGCGGCCATGCCGGCCCAGGTGTCGCCGGCCACGGTTTCCGGGTGGATCAGCTTCATCAGCTGGAACGAGACGATGGCGCCGAGCATGATGCCGGCGGTACCGGCACAGAACACGATCAGCAGTTTCGGACCGAGCTTGGCGATGCCCTTGAGATCGATCGACAGGGTCAGCAGGACCAGCGCGGCAGGCAGCAGCACATCACGTGCGACCGGGTTGTACAGCGAGGTGTTGTGGCCGTCGATGACACCGGCGGTGTTGTAGATGGCGGGGATGAAGTAGCACAGCAGCAGTGCCGGCACCCAGGCGAAGATCTTCTTCAGCAAGGGGGTCGGGCCGCTGGCAGCCCAGAAGATCAGGGCCAGGGTGGCGGCAATCAGGCCCAGTCCAACGATGTCGTTGCTGATCAGGGCAGTAGCGGGTTCGGTCGGCATGGGATCCTCTGTCGATCGAAAGAGCGGAAAAAAAAGCGCCGCATAAGGCGGCGCAGGTTGAGATTAACATTGTCTTCACGCTGGGTCATGCTGCAGTGCCGACCACGACCCCATCTCCTCCGGGAGCCTCCTCATGCAGCTCGGCGCTTTTTCGGTCAGCCTCTCGGTGAAGGACCTGGCCGCCTCCCGTGCGTTCTATGAAGCGCTGGGCTTCACGGTCACCGGTGGTGACCCGGCACAGAGCTGGCTGGTGTTGCGCAGCAACGGTACGGTGATCGGACTGTTCCAGGGCATGTTCGAGGGCAACCTGCTGACTTTCAATCCTGGCTGGGACCAGCACAAGCAGGAACTGCCCCACTTCCAGGACGTACGTGAACTCCAGGCCGAGCTGGACTCCAAGGGCATCGAGCTGGCAGTACGTACCGACCCTGAGGGCCAGGGTACCGGCTACCTGCAGCTGGCCGATCCTGATGGGAATGTGATCCTGATCGACCAGCACGTGGCGCGCCCGGAAAGGCGATAACACGTACAGCATGCCAACCAAGGTTGGCATCTACCTGGACAGCCCGATCAGGTCGGTCGCGATGCGCCGAAATCCAGGGTGGCGCGCGTACCACGCGCTTCGCAGGGCTGCAGGCGCAGGGTCCAGCCCAGGTGCTCGCACAGGCGTGCGATCAGGTCCAGGCCGATGCCTCCACCGCGGTCGGCGCGGTCGCCTCGGGCCATGCGCGCGTGAATCGCGGCGATCTCCTCCGGGCTCATGCCGTGCCCCGGATCCTGCAGGGTAAGCACCGCCGAAGGACTGAGATGCAGTTCGATGTGCCCGCGCCCGCTGTTCTCGATGGCGTTGCGCAACAGGTTGCCGATCGCGGCCTGCACCACCGCCAGCGGCGCGACGATATCCACCGGCGCGGCCTGGATGCCGATGCTCAGGTCCTTGTCACCCAGCAGGTGACGATGGTCGTCGACAATCTCCGGCAGCAGCTGGTCCAGCGCGATGCGCTCGGCCCGTGCGGCCAACCGCGCCGGGTCACGCGCCAGTACCAGCAGCAGTTCGATCAGCTGTTCCACGTTCTGCGCCGTACGCAGCACCCGCTGCATCTGCTGGCGTGCCCGATCCGGCAGGCCCGGTTGTTCCAACGCCAGTTCCGCGGCGCCGGTCATTACCGCGATCGGCGTGCGCAGTTCATGGCTGGCGGTACTGATGAACACCCGCTCGCGCTCGACGAACTGCTCGTTGCGGTCCAGGTAGTCGTTCAACGCGTCAGCAATGGTATGCAGCTCGGAACTGCCGCGCGGGTCCACCTCGATGCGCTGCCCCTGCACGCCCGGCCGCAGCGCACCGATATGCCGGGCCAGCAGGCTCAGCGGACGCACCATCCGCTCCATGCCGAACGAAGCCATCAGCACGGTGACGAAGATCATGATCACCCCGGCCAGCATCACCCAGCGCGTCGCGAACTGTTCCAGGTCGTGGAAATCAGAGATGTCCAGCGCCAGCGCCACCCGCCCCATCGAGCCGGTGTCGCGCACCATCACCGCGGTCTGCCGCCCCTTGATCGGCACCCCATCGTGCAGGCCCGGGTGCAGCGTGCGCACGCTCTCGGGCATGTTGCCTTCATCGAAACGGAACAGGCTGAGCGTGTCCGAGTCCTGCCAGCGGTAATGCGGCTCGTGCTCGGTATGGTCGACGATGCTGTCCAGTTCGGAGTTGAGCAGCGCGCGCCAGGCCGCATGCTCGGCGTGCTCGTGCACATAGTTGCCGACGCTGAACACCGCGATCGACAACAGTGCCAGGTAGCCCAGCAACCACCACACCACGCGCCGGTACAGCGGGCCCGGCTTACGCGCCTTCATCGTCTTCCCTGGCCGGATCGCTGGCCGAAGTCACGGCCAGCCGATAACCGACCCGCGGCAGCGTGTGGATCAGCTTGTCGGCAAACGGGCCATCGACGCTGCGGCGCAGTTCGTAGACATGCGAACGCAACAGGTCTCCATCCGGTGGCTCGTCGCCCCACAGCGCGAACTCCAGCTGCTGGCGGGTGACCGCACCGGGGCTGGCACGCATCAGCACTTCCAACAGCTTGCGGCAGGCCGGGTACAGATGCAGTACCTGGCTGCCGCGCTGCGCCTCCAGGGTGGCCAGGTCCAGCACCAGGTCGCCCACCTGCAGCCGCTTGCGCGGATTGCGGCCCTGCGCACGCAGCAGCAGCGCCTCCAGCCGCACCTCCAGCTCGGGAAGGGCGAACGGCTTGGTCAGGTAGTCGTCGGCACCAGCGCGGAAGCCGGCGATCTTGTCCGGCAGCTCGTCACGTGCGGTCAGCATGATCACCGGCACTTCCGAGGCATGCTCGGCGCGCAGGCGGCGCAGCACCTCCGGCCCCTCCATGCGCGGCAGCATCCAGTCCAGGATCACCGCATCGTAGGGGTGGCTGCCGGCCAGGTGCAGGCCAGTGATGCCATCCGGGGCCACGTCCAGCACATGCCCGCGCGACTCGAAATAGTCGAACAGGTTGGCCACCAGCTGGCGGTTGTCCTCGATCACCAACAGACGCATGCACGAAACATCCACGGAAGTTCGTAACATGGTAGCGCTGCCCATGTCGGAATGCGGTCGCCTTGGCCACCTCTGACGATTTTCCCACCCCCGCCGCCTCAGAATGGCTGTTTTGCTCCCGGAGCCCGCCGTGCCCGTAGCCCTGCCCCGTCGTTGGCGCCTGCCCCTGCTGTGGCTGCTGATCATTGCCGCGCTGGCGGCCGGTATCGGCATGCGCCAGCCGCAACCACCGGACGAGCCCCGCTTCGTGCTGGCTGCCCGCACCATGGTCGAGAGCGGGCAATGGCTGCTGCCCCACCGTGGCGTCGAGCTGTATGCGGAAAAGCCTCCGGTGTTCATGTGGCTGCAGGCGGCGGCCTACGAGGTGGTGGGCAGCTGGCAATGGTCGTTCCTGCTGCCCTCGCTGCTGGGCGCCCTGCTCAGCCTGTGGCTGGTCTCGGATCTGGCGCGACGCCTGTGGTCCCCCCGGCATTCGCTGTACGCCGTGGCTGCGTTGTTCTGCACCCTGCAGTTCGGCCTGATGGCCAAGCGCGCGCAGATCGACATGGTGCTGGTCGGCATGACCACGGTGGCCCTGTGGGGCCTGATGCGCCACCTGTGCGAGCGACGCAATCTGCCAGCCCTGTGGCTGGCCGGTTTCGCCGCCGGTGTCGGCACGGTGACCAAGGGCGTGGGTTTCCTGCCCCTGCTGATGGTGCTGCCCTGGTTCGGCTGGTGGCTGTACCAGCGTCGCCGCGGCCATGTGGTGGAGGGCCCGCACCCGGCCAGCCTGCTCTGGCTGATCCCGGCCTTCCTGCTGGGCGTCGGGGTGTGGCTGGCACCGCTGGGCTGGGCCCTGCTGCATGCGCCCAGCGCCGAGCTGCAGGCCTATGCGCATGAGCTGTTGTTCAAGCAGACCGGCACCCGCTACGCCAACGCCTGGCATCACCGCCAGCCCGTCTGGTACTACCTGCAGGTGATCCTCACCCTGTGGCTGCCGGGCAGCCTGCTGCTGCCGCTGCTGTTCAAGCCATGGTGGCGCCGCCTGCGCCGTGGCGACCGCCGGCAGTGGCTGCTGCTGGGCTGGGCGCTGCTGGTGCTGGTGTTCTTCAGTGCCAGCCCGGGCAAGCGCGAGGTCTATCTGCTGCCGATGCTGCCGGCCATGGCGCTGGCCGTCGCACCGCTGCTGCCAGGCCTGCTGCGCCGGCTGTGCGTGCGCCGCTACCTGTTCGGCTACAGCGTGGTGCTGATGCTGGCCACCGGCGTGCTCGGCGTGATGCTGATGACCGAACACCCGTGGGCCTTGGCGCAGCTGGAGCGCCGGGCCATGCCTGACACCCTGCTGCCGGTGCTCGGCGACGGTCTGCTGACCTTCGCCATCGCCCTTGCCACGTTGATCGTATGGCTGCGGGTACGGCGCGCTGCGACCCTGGTGCTGCTGACCCACGGCATGCTGTGGATGCTGTACGGGCTGGTGCTGATTCCGGCGCTGGATCCCTATGCCTCGGCCTCGGCGCTGATGCGCCGGGTCGGCACACGGATCGGCCCCGATGCCGAACTGGCGCTGGTGGCCTGGCGCGAACAGAACCTGCTGCAGGCCGACCGCCCGGTGCGCGAGTTCGGCTTCAAGCGCCCGTGGGCCGAGCAGTGGCACGATGCGGGCCCGTGGCTGGCCGAGGCGCCGGACAAGCGTTGGCTGCTGGTGCTGGACGATGCGATGAGCCCCTGCGTGGACCCGGCCAAGGTGATCGACATCGGCGTGGCAAACCGCAATCGCTGGCAGCTGCTTCCGGGTACCGCCTGGGACCCGCAATGCCATGCCGAGCGGGCCGGGTCGACCGCCGAAGAAGACTGAACGTTGGCTCGTGCCGGGCCAGCGTTAACCCGGCACGAACGAGCGTCCGACCCTTCTCCGACATCCAGGTGACGAGCATGGCCGCGGATTCCCGAACCGCCCTTTCCCAGCATGCCCGTCCGTCCCATTGATTCGGTAGCGCCGCTTGCGACATCGCCGCTGGCGTCAAGATTTGCCGTAACCCACCTCTGGCTGCCTGTCGCCATCGGCCTGCCCGTGTTCACGCTGCTGATGGGCTTCGGTGGCGATCAGTGGGTCGCCGACCACCTGTTCCGCCTTGAGGGTGGCCACTGGGCATTGCAGGACGCCTGGGTCACCCGCACGCTCGTCCACAAGGCCGGCAAGTGGATGAGCACGGCAGCCGCGCTGGTGGCGATCCTGTTGTGCTTCCACCATTGGCGCAAGGGCCGTGACCGGACCCTGCGCTGGGCGCTGCTCTATGTCGTTGTTGCCATGGCGTTGGGCACCGGAGTGATCTCCCTGCTGAAGTCGCTGGTGCCGATGGAATGCCCGTGGGACCTGCTGCGCTATGGCGGCCACCAGCCCTTCATCGGACTGTTCACCCTGCGCCCGGCCGGCATGGCACCGCAGGCGTGTTTCCCGGCCGGGCACGCCAGCGCGGGCTACGCCTGGCTTTGCCTGTACTTCTTCGCCCTGCTGTGGCGGCCGTCGTGGCGCTGGGCGGGGTTGTGGATCGGCCTGGGCAGCGGCCTGGTGTTCGGCATCAGCCAGCAGCTGCGCGGTGCGCACTTCCTTTCGCATGACGTTGCCACGGCCTTGACGTGCTGGCTGCTTTCGTTGGGCCTGTATGTCCTGATCCGCCGTCAGCTGGACCGTCCACACCGCCAGGAGGCAAACGCATGAGCGCATCGGTCCAACGCTCTACCCGCCTGCCGGCCCTGGCAAGCGTCCTCCGCTGGCGGCCGCAGCTGTCCACCGAAGCACTGATCGCGCTGACCAGCCTGTTCTTCGCGGTGGCCGGCAACGGCCTGTTCTGGCACAGCGCGATGGCCAGCCATCCGGGCAGCCTGCGCTACGCCCTTTCGCTGCTGCTGTTGCTGCTGGGTACGCACGGCGTACTGCTCGGCATCCTGGTCTGGCGCTGGAACGCCAAGGTGGTGATCAGCCTGCTGCTGCTGGTGACTGCATTCGCCGCGCACTACATGAGCCGTTACCACATCTACCTGGATGCGGACATGCTGCGCAACGTGCTGGCGACCGACCCCAAGGAAAGCCGCGAACTGATGACGGTGTCGCTGGTGTGGCCGGTGCTGCTGCTGGCGGTGCTGCCGATGGTGGTGCTGTGGCGGGTGCAGCTGCGCCGCCGCAGCTGGGGCCGCAGCCTGCTGTGGCGCCTCGGCTTCCTGGTGGTGGCCGCAGTGACCGCAGTCGGCGGCGCGTTGATCTCGTTCCAGGACGTCTCGGCGCTGATGCGCAACCAGCGTGAAGTGCGCTATCTCGCCACGCCGGCCAACGTGCTGCTGGGCATGCCGCGTGCACTGCGTGGCGACAATCCGGTGCAGCGCGCGCCGAAGCTGCCGATCGGCACCGACGCCAAGGCCACCCCGCGTGCACCGGCCAGCAAGCCGCGCCTGCTGGTGATCGTGATGGGCGAGACCGTGCGCGCGCAGAACTGGGGCCTCAACGGCGGCCGCAACACCACGCCGGAACTGGCGCAGGCGCCGGTGATCAACTTCCCGGACATGCACTCGTGCGGTACCAGCACCGAAGTCTCGCTGCCGTGCCTGTTCTCGCCGTGGGGCCGCCACGACTACGACGAGAAGAAGATCCGCGCGCACCAGTCGCTGCTGCATGTGCTGAACCGTGCTGGCATCGCACCGCTGTGGCGTGACAACCAGTCCGGCTGCAAGGGCGTGTGCGAAGGTCTGGACTTCCAGTCGTTGTCCGACGCGACCACGCCGGGGCTGTGTGCCGATGGCCGCTGCATGGACGAGATCCTGCTGCAGGACCTGGCCACCCAGGTGCGCGCCAAGCCCGGTGACCGGGTGGTGGTGCTGCACCAGCTGGGCAACCACGGCCCGGCCTACTTCGAGCGCTATCCGCCTGCATTCCGCCGCTTCACCCCGACCTGCGACACCCGCGACATCGGCCGCTGCTCGCGCGAGGAGATCACCAACAGCTACGACAATGCCGTGCTGTACACCGATCACTTCCTGAGCAAGACCATCGGCACGCTGCAGGGCCTGCAGGACTACGACACGGCGATGATCTACCTGTCCGACCACGGCGAGTCGCTGGGCGAGAAGGGCCTGTTCCTGCATGGCGTGCCCTACGCCATCGCCCCGGCCGAGCAGACCCGCGTGCCGATGACGATGTGGTTCTCGCCGGGCTTTGCCAGCAGCCGTGGACTGGACCTGCAGTGCGTGCGCAAGCGTTCGGCGGCGTACACCGACCACGACAACCTGTTCCCGTCGGTGCTGGGCCTGATGCAGGTGAAGACCTCGCTGTACGAGCGCGAGCGCGACGTGTTCGCCAGCTGCGAGAGCTGAGGGGTGTTGTTCTGGCAGGGCTTGCAGCCCTGCACCTGCGGTAGTGCCGGCCGCTGGCCGGCAACCTCAACAGCAAAAGCTGGCTTCCTGTGGGTAGGCGGGGTGGGCTTGCAGGACCGTTGGCGCCATGGATGGCGCCATCGAGCCCCCATGGATGGGTTTACGGCGTGTCCTGCAAGCCCACACCGCCCCGCCATCCCACGGATAGCCCGCTTTTGATGTTGATGCTGATGTTGATGTTGCCGTTGCTCCTGCGGGTGCAGGGCGCAGCCCTGCCGAACCCTACCGACTTCCGCCACTTGCGGTGGCAGCGGCTGCCCACTAGCCTTCGGCCGTCGTTCACCACCCAAGGACCGCCCGTGAAACACCGCCATCTCCTGCTGGCCTCGGCGATCGCCGCCGCCACGCTGGCCCTGGTCGCCTGCAAGAAGGAACCGTCGCCCGGCACCGAGACCGCCAGCCCCAGCGCACCGGCCGGCGAAACCGCCGACCAGTTCGTGGCCCGCATCAATGCCGAATTCAAGGCCGCCTACCCGGAGATGACCTCGGCACAGTGGCTGTCCTCCACCTACATCAACAGCGATTCCGAACGCATCGCCGCCAAGGCCAACGAACGCTCGCTGACCCAGCTCAACAGCTGGATCGAGCAGGCCGCCAGGTTCGACGGCAAGCCGATGAGCGAGGACAGCAAGCGCGCGATCCACCTGCTGAAGCTGATGTCCTCGATGCCGGCGCCGCGTGACCCGGCCAAGCTGGCCGAGCTGACCCAGATCGCTACCCGCATGGAAGGCAGCTACGGGGCCGGCAAGTACTGCACCGATGCCAACGATCCGAACTCCTGCCGCCAGCTGGGCGAACTGGAGCAGGTGCTGGCGCGCAGCCGCGACTACGACAAGCAGCTCGATGCCTGGCAGGGCTGGCACAGCACCACCAAGAGCATGCGCGGCGATTACCAGAAGTTTGTCGGCCTGGTGAACGAAGGCGCCAAGGGCATGGGCTTCACCGATGCCGGGCAGATGTGGCGCAGCGGCTACGACATGCCGCCGGAGCAGATCGGCCCGGAAACCGACCGCCTGTGGGAACAGGTCAAGCCGATGTACGAGCAGCTGCACTGCTACGCACGCGGCAAGCTGGACAAGACCTATGGCAAGGACAAGGCGGAAGTGGGCAATGGCCTGATCGCCGCGCACCTGCTGGGCAACATGTGGCAGCAGGACTGGTCGAACCTGTGGGATCAGCTGGAACCGTACCCCGGTGCCGGCAGCCTGGACATCACCGCAGCGCTTGAAAAGCAGTACCAGAGCAACCTGAGCGCCGCGCTGGCCAAGGCCGGCAAGGATGCCAACGTGGCCGCGCAGTACAAGGCGCAGCGCGAGGCCGAACTGCGTACCGCCAGGCAGATGACCGAGCGCGCGCAGGACTTCTACGTGTCGCTGGGCATGCCCTCGCTGCCGCAGTCGTACTGGGAAAAGACCCAGTTCATCAAGCCCGATGACCGCGACGTGGTCTGCCACGCCAGCGCCTGGGACATGAACATGGAAGGCGATGTGCGCACCAAGATGTGCATCAAGCCGAACGAAGAGAACTTCACCACCATCTACCACGAGCTGGGCCACATCTATTACGACCTGGCCTACAACCCGCTGCCGCCGCTGTTCCAGGGCGGTGCCAACGATGGCTTCCATGAAGCGATCGGCGACACCATCGTGCTGGCGATGACCCCCAAGTACCTCAGCTCGATCGGCCTGGTCGATGCGCCGACCGAGAGTCGTGAGGCGGTCATCAACAACCAGATGCGCATGGCGCTGTCGGGCGTGTCGTTCCTGCCGTTCGGGCTGATGATCGACCGCTGGCGCTGGGGCGTGTTCGACGGTTCAATCACCGCCGACAACTACAACAAGGCGTGGTGGGACCTGAAGGCCAAGTACCAGGGCGTGGCCCCGGCCAGCCCCCGTGGCGAAGAGTTCTTCGACCCGGGCGCGAAGTACCACGTGCCGGGCAACACCCCGTACACCCGTTACTTCCTGGCGCGCATCCTGCAGTTCCAGTTCTACAAGGGCCTGTGCGATGCGGCCGGCTACAAGGGCCCGCTGCATGAGTGCACCTTCTACGGCAACAAGGAAGCCGGCCAGAAGTACTGGGCGATGCTGAGCAAGGGTGCCAGCCAGCCGTGGCAGGCCACGCTGAAGGAGCTGACCGGCAGCGACAAGCTCGATGCCGGCCCGATGATCGAGTACTTCAGCCCGGTCAACGAGTGGCTGAAGCAGCAGAACGAAGGCCAGATGTGCGGCTGGCAGGCCAACGCGGCCCCGGCGGCGAAATGAAAGAAGGGGCGGATCCGCAAGGATC
>NZ_JAPTFX010000145.1:0-12032 GCF_030985895.1 Stenotrophomonas sp. Sm6012
TTTGCTTGCGAAGCACTGCTTCGCAAGCGCCCGAACGCACAGCCGCCAGCGGCTGGGCCGGACCGCGGAGCGGGGTTTACGGCGTCCCCCGCAACCGGACCCACCTCGCCATCTACGGATAGCCCGCTTTTGACGTTGCCCTGGCTTGAAGCAGGTGCAGGGCGCAGCCCTGCCGAGCACCTCTCACCGCTCGGAATGCCCGCTCTGGTCGTAATCGCGCGGACTGAACAACTCCGGCTGGATCAGCTCGATGAACGCCCGCGCCTGCGCCGACAACGCCTTGCCGCGGCGCACAATCACCCCGTAGCTGCGCTCCGGGAACCAGCGCTTCATTGACCGCGCCGCCAGCCGCTCGTGGTCGGCTTCGTTCAGGCACAGCGCGGGCACGATGGAAATGCCCATGCCCATCGCCACGTACTGCTTGATCACCTCCCAGCCGCCCACTTCCAGTGCCACCGTGTAGGCGATGCGGTGGCGCTGGAACACCTGGTCGACCAGGCGGTAGGTGATCTGCCGCTTCGGTGGCAGCACCAACGGATGGCGCGCGATGTCGGCCAGCTCCAGTTCGCCTCCGCTGGCCAGCGGATGGTCATGCGGCGCGATCAGCACCTGTTCGAAGCGGTAAGCCGGGGCGTAGCTGAGGTCGGCCGGCACATCGGTCATCGAACCGATCGCCAGGTCGGCCGCATCCTCGCGCAGCAGGTCGGTGCCATCGGCGCTGATCGCGTTGTGCAGGGTCAGGCGCACGTCCGGGTGGTGCATGCGGAAGCGTTCGACGATCTTCGGCAGCAGGTACAGGATGGTCGAACTGTTGGCGGCGATATTCAGCTCGCCCGCATCCAGCCCGCGCACCTTGTCGCGGAAGCGCGCCTCCAGCCCGTCCAGGTTCTCCACCAGTGGCTGCGCCATTTCATACAGCAGCTGGCCCTCGCGGCTGGGCACCAGGCGCCGCCCGCTGCGCTCGAACAGCGGCACCCCCAGCTCCCGTTCCAGCGCCTGCAACTGCAGGCTGATCGCCGGCTGGCTGACGAAAAGTGCCTCAGCCGCCCGTGAGACCGAACCCAGCCGCACCGTCTGGCAGAACGCGCGCAGCGGTTTCAACCGGTCGGATTTGTAGGAAAAACGCGGACTTGGCGGGGTTCGTGTGGTCATCGCGTCACAAGTATTAGCACAGTTTATGTAGAACATTGCAAAAACTGTTTTGCCAAATACTCGGCCCCGGCGGCACCGTGGAGACGTTCCCCCACTGCTGGAGTCGCCTCATGTCCGCCGTCGCTTCCGCTGTTCCCACCCCCGCTGCCAAGGCCACCCCCGGCATCGCGCTGGCGACCCGTGTGGCGGGCCAGGACACCGTGCTGCCGGCGCCGCTGCTGGCCCTGCTGGTGTCGCTGCACCGCGCGGTGGAACCGGGCCGGCAGGCGCGGCTGCAGGCGCGCCGAGAACGCCAGGCGTTCTTCGACCAGGGCGGCCTGCCGGACTTCCGCGAAGACACCGCCGCGATCCGCAGCGGCGACTGGATCGTCGCCCCGCTGCCGGCCGCGTTGCAGGACCGCCGCGTCGAGATCACCGGCCCGACCGATCCGAAGATGGTCATCAACGCGCTGAACTCCGGTGCCAAGGTGTTCATGGCCGACTTCGAGGATTCGACCTCGCCGACCTGGCGCAACCTGCTGGCCGGGCAGCAGTCACTGGCCGCCGCTGTGCGTGGTGACCTGGAATACACCGCACCCAATGGAAAGCACTACCGCCTGCGTCCGTACGACGAACAGGCGGTGCTGATCGTGCGCCCGCGTGGCTGGCATCTGGACGAGAAGCACGTGGCCATCGATGGCCAGCCGCTGGCCGGTGGCCTGTTCGATGCGGCGGTGTTCGCGTTCCACAATGCGCGCGCGCTGCAGGCCAAGGACCGCGGCCCGTACTTCTACCTGCCCAAGCTGCAGAGCATGGAAGAGGCCGCGCTGTGGGAGTCCGCGCTGTCGCACATCGAGGGCATGCTGGGCCTGCCGCACGGCCAGATCAAGGTGACCGTACTGATCGAAACGCTGCCGGCGGTGTTCGAGATGGACGAGATCCTGCACGCGCTGCGCGACCGCATCGTCGGCCTGAACTGCGGGCGCTGGGATTACATCTTCTCGTACCTGAAGACCTTCCGCCGCCACGCCGACCGCGTGCTGCCCGAGCGCGGCCAGGTGACCATGACCCAGCCGTTCCTGAAGGCGTATTCGGAACTGCTGATCCAGACCTGCCATCGCCGCGGTGCGCATGCGATGGGCGGCATGGCCGCGCAGATCCCGATCAACAACGATGCGGCCGCCAACGAACAGGCGATGGCCCGCGTGCGCGCCGACAAGCTGCGCGAAGTCAGCGCCGGCCACGATGGCACCTGGGTCGCGCACCCGGCGCTGATCCCGGTGGCGATGGCGATCTTCGACGAGCACATGCCAACCCCGAACCAGCACAGCGTGCTGCGCCAGGATGTGCGTGCCGGCCGCGACGAACTGATCGCGCGGCCGCCGGGCACCATCACCCGCGCCGGTTTCGAAGGCAACGTGGAAGTCTGCGTGCGCTACCTGGCCGCATGGCTGGATGGCAACGGCTGCGTGCCGATCCATCACCTGATGGAGGACGCGGCCACCGCCGAGATCAGCCGCAGCCAGCTGTGGCAGTGGCTGCACACACCGGGCCAGCAGCTGGACGACGGCACCGCCATCGACCTGGCCCTGCTCGACGCCACGCTGGCGCAGTTGCCGGCGCGGCTGGGCGATACCCATGCATTGCCCGGTGGCGCGCGCATCACCGAAGCCATCGCCCTGCTGGCCGAACTGAGCCGCAGCAATGAACTGACCGATTTCCTGACCCTGCCGGCCTACGCACGCATCGACTGATCGAGCGCCCGCGTTCCACCGACGTTTCCCTCACCGCTGCACGCACCAACCGAACTGGAGAAAGACATGAGCAAGCTGCCCACTGCCGAACAGATCCAGCACGACTGGGATACCAACCCACGCTGGGAAGGCATCCAGCGCAACTACAGCGCCGCCGACGTGGTGCGCCTGCGCGGCACCGTGCACATCGAGCATTCGCTGGCCCGCCTGGGCGCGGAAAAGCTGTGGGCGTCGCTGCATGAGCGCGAGTTCGTCAACGCGCTGGGTGCGCTGACCGGCAACCAGGCCATGCAGCAGGTCAAGGCAGGCCTGAAGGCGATCTACCTGTCCGGCTGGCAGGTGGCGGCCGACGCCAACCTGGCGGGGCAGATGTACCCGGACCAGTCACTGTACCCGGCCGATTCGGTGCCGGCGGTGGTCAAGCGCATCAACAACACCCTGCTGCGTGCCGACCAGCTGCACCACGCCGAAGGCAAGGACGACATCGACTTCCTGCAGCCGATCGTGGCCGACGCCGAAGCCGGTTTCGGCGGCGTGCTCAACGCCTTCGAACTGATGAAGGCGATGATCGAGGCCGGTGCCGCCGGCGTGCACTTCGAAGACCAGCTGGCCTCGGTGAAGAAGTGCGGCCACATGGGCGGCAAGGTGCTGGTGCCGACCCGCGAGGCGATTGAAAAGCTGAACGCCGCGCGCCTGGCCGCCGACGTGCTGGGCGTGCCGACCCTGCTGGTGGCGCGCACCGATGCCGAAGCCGCTGATCTGCTGACCAGCGACATCGACGGCAACGACAAGCCGTTCGCCACCGGCGAGCGCACCGTGGAGGGCTTCTACAAGACCCGCAATGGCCTGGACCAGGCGATCAGCCGCGGCCTGGCCTACGCACCTTATGCCGACCTGGTGTGGTGCGAGACCGGCAAGCCGGACCTGGAGTTCGCACGCAAGTTCGCCGAGGCGATCCATGCGAAGTTCCCGGGCAAGCTGCTGGCCTACAACTGCTCGCCCAGCTTCAACTGGAAGAAGAACCTGGACGACGCGACCATTGCGAAGTTCCAGCGTGAACTGGGCAGCTACGGCTACAAGTTCCAGTTCATCACTCTGGCCGGTTTCCACGCGCTGAACTACGGCATGTTCAACCTGGCCCACGGCTATGCGCGTCGACAGATGAGCGCCTTCGTGGAACTGCAGGAAGCCGAGTTCGAAGCGGCCGAGCGTGGCTTCACCGCGGTCAAGCACCAGCGCGAGGTCGGCACCGGCTACTTCGATGCGGTGACCCAGGCGATCCAGCAGGGCCAGTCGTCGACCACCGCGTTGACCGGCTCGACCGAGGGCTCGACATCCGATCAGGGTGGCCAGGGAAGGGCCAGACAACGCCGGCCGGTCGGGGGACCTGCCGGCGTTGTTGTATCGGTGGAACAGCGGTGAACGCGGGCAGCGTCAATCCGGCGCACCCCCCTGCGCGGCAACTTGGCCGAAACCCTGTGAAGACAGCCATCGGATTGATCCGGCAGGACTTTTGGCCAGGTGACGGTGAGCAGAACGGGCCACCACGCATCTTCATATCGGAGACGTGCGCCGGAAGGTCCAAAATGAGATAGGGCGCACACTTTAAAGCGGTGCTATGCTCCGCGGCTCACCAGGGGACGCTGGCGGCGGGTGCAGGGAATGACCGGCAGGGGTGCGGCCGAGAACAGTGATGTGACGTCAGGTATCGCCCGGGTGGCGATGGCCGAGATCGTGCACGCGCTGCTGTCCGATGCCGAGGTGGCATTGTTCGCCAGATTCGCCCGCCCATGCAAGCTTCATGCCGGACAGTGGCTGTTCCAGCGGGGGCACCGTGGCGAACGCATGTATGTGATCCTCGAAGGCCAGATCGAACTGGACTTCGGCGAAGACCTGGTGATCAAGACCCTCGGCCAGCATGAGTTCTTCGGCGAACTGGGACTGCTGGTGGGCGACCACCTGCGCAGTGCCAGCGCCCGTGCCCTGGCCGACTGTGAAGTGCTGGAACTGGGCCCGTCCGATTTCCATCGCCTGGTCGAATCCGATCCCGGCCTGGTCGCCTACTTCCTGCGCCGCACGATCATGCGCGTGCTGACCAACGAACAGGCCCTGATCAGCCAGCTGCGCCGGCGCAACCATGATCTGGAAACCGCGCTGGACAACCTGTACATCACCACCCATCAGTTGACCCATACGCGCGAGCTGGTGCGTACCGATGAGCTGACCGGGCTGCACAACCGCCGCGGTCTGACCCTGTACCTGCAGGAATGCCGCACCGAGCAGGAAGGGCTGCCGCAGGCCTTGCTGCTGATCGACTGCGACCGCTTCAAGCAGATCAATGACCGCCATGGCCACCAGGCCGGCGACCGCGTGCTGCAGAGCATGGGCAACATCCTGCGCTCGATGGCCGGTGAGCAGGACCTGGCCTGCCGGCTGGGCGGCGACGAGTTCTGCCTGATCCTGCGCCGTGGCAACCACGAAATCGTCCAGCACGCGGCCGAGTTCATTCTGAGTGCGGTGCATGGCCTGCTGGAACGCAGCAACGGTACGCCGCACGTAAGCCTGGTCAGCATCGGCGCCAGCCTGCTGCCGCCGGATGCGGGCTGGAGCGAATGGTATGCCAGCGCCGATCGCGCGCTGTACCAGGCCAAGCGCGATGGCGGCAATTGCCTGCGCTGGGTGGATGATCAGGACGGCCCATAGGGAGAGGCAGGCAATGAATGGCGACAACGGAACGTCAGCCCCGCATAGCCCCCAGCTACGCGCCCTGTTGTTCACCGATCTGTGTGATTCGCTGCAGCTGGTCGAGCGGATCGGCGATGTGGCGGCCGCGAGCCTGTTCCAGGAACACGATCGGTTGGTGCTGGTGCTGCAGCAGCGCTGGAACGGCCAGCTGATCGATCGCTCCGACGGATTGTTCATGCTGTTCGAGCGCGCCATCGATGCGCTGGGTTTCGCATTGGACTACCAGCGCGACCTGCATGGGCTGGGCCAGCAGCGCTCGATTGAGCTGCGTGCGCGTGCCGGCCTGCACGTGGGCGACGTGCTGACCTGGGACAACAGCCCCGAAGCGGTCCGCGCCGGCGCCAAGTCGATGGAAGTGGAAGGCCTGGCCAAGCCGATGGCAGCACGCCTGATGATGCTGGCACGGCCGGGCCAGATCCTGTTGTCGGCCGTGGCCGAATCGCTGACCCACCGCGCCACCGATGCGCTCGGCGAGCGTGGCACGCGCCTGCTGTGGAAGTCGCACGGGCGCTGGCGCTTCAAGGGTGTGCCGGTGGTGCAGGAAGTGATCGAAGTGGGCGAGATCGGGTCGGCGCCGCTGCGCATGCCGCGCTCCAATGCCAAGGCGCGCCGCGATCTTCCCCTGTGGCGGCAGCCCGTGGTGCTGGCCGCCGAAGGCCTGGTGCTGGCGGTGCTGGTGCTGGGTGGCTGGCTGCTGCTGCGGCCGGAACCGGCGATCGCCTTCGCCGAGCGCGACTGGGTGGTGCTGGCCGATGTCGACAACCTGACCGGTGACCCGATCTTCGACGAGTCGATGCGGCACGCGATTCTGATCGCGCTGGAGCAGTCGCGGTATGTGAACGTGTTGTCCGAAGGCAAGATCCGCGAAAGCCTGGAGATGGCGCGGCTGTCCAGTGACTCGCGGATGACCCGCAACACGGCCGTGGAAATCGCCATGCGCGAAGGTGCGCGTGCGGTGCTGCTGCCCAATGTGCGGCAGCAGACCGGTGGCTACCTGCTGGGCATCGATGTGGTCGAGCCACGCAGCGGCCAGCTGGTGACCAGCTTCACGGCAACGGCCGATCGCTCCGATCAGCTGGTGTTCGCGGTGGACGATGTGGTTGGACGCCTGCGTCGCGGATTGGGTGAGTCCGTCGCCAGCCTTGAGCAGTCGCTGCCCCTGCCGCGGGCGTCGACCCGCGACCTGCGTGCGCTGCGGGCCTTTGCCCTGGCCGAGAACGCGCTGGGCCAACGTCGCTTCGAAGAGGCGCGCAATCTCTACCAGGCCGCGATCGACATCGATCCGGGTTTTGCGCTGGCCTACATGGGGCTGGCCAAGCTACTGGCACGCACTGCACAGGTCCAGCAGGCGCGCGAGGCATTGGAGCATGCACTGGCCCAGCAACAGCGCCTGCCTGCACGCGAGCGCCTGTACCTGAAGGGCTGGCAGGCCGAGCTGGAACCCGGCGGCTGGCCGCTGGAGCAGTGGCGTGCACTGGCCAAGATCTATCCGGATTCGTTTGCCGGACTGTCCAATACGTCGTGGGGCCTGCTGCAGGACAATCGCTTCACCGAAGCGCTGCCCTATGCGCGCGCGGCGACGGTGCCGCAGGATCCATTGCGCTTGTATCCGATGATCCATCTGGCGCGGGCGCAGCTGGGCCTTGGCCAGCCACAGCAGGCGATGCGGACCCTGCATCAGGCACAGATGCTGCGCGGCAATGACGAGGCCGACGACCTTGATGTGGACGTCCTGATCGCCCAGGGCCAGCAGGCACAGGCACGGCAGGTGCTGATGCGATTGCCCAGGGGAGACGACCTGCAACAGCGCATGCGCCTGCGTGCCCACCTGCTGGTGGCTGCCGAGCAGCGCGATTGCACAGCCATGCATTCAGCGATTGCGGCGGACGGTCCGGCGCCGGAGCTGATCGACTACCAGATCCATCGACGGCTGCAGCACGCTACGGTGACCACGCTGTGCACGGCCGGGGACGTGAAGGAGCTTGAATCCATCGCGGCGATGCTGCGGCCCCTGCTCCGCGACAACGAAGACTCCGCCGTGGGAAGCCGCAGCCTGCAGTTGCTGGCGCTGGCTTACCTGGCCCAGCGACAGGGCCAGCATGTGCTCGCCGCAGAGTGGCTGCGCGACCACGGCCAGCTGCTGGAGGGGCAACGCAGCCCGGTGGTCGGCAAGTGGCTCCGCGTGGTGCGGGCCATGGCCGAACTGGGTCGGCAACGGCCGCAGGCGGCACGCGATCTGCTCGAGCCCGCGCTGGATGGCAGCGAACCGGTACAGGCCCATGTGGTGCTGTTGCAGGCATTGCGTGCACAGCAGGACGCCGCCGGCGTGCGCCGCGAGCAGCAATGGCTGGCCCGGCACCACGGCCAGGCCATTGCTGAAGTCGCTTCGATGCAGGTCTGGCAGCCCTTGAACGTGCACGACATCGCCGCCATGGCGATGTCGCCGCCATCGTCGCACTGAAGCAGGCTCAGGCGTTGACGCGCTCGTCGATGCGGTCGGCTTCGAAACAGAACACCACCGTCATCGAGGCGGTCGAGGTGCTCAGGTACGCGTGCAGCGAATCGCGCGTGCGGCACAGCTCCTCGACCGACGCCAGGGTGCCGATCTTCATGCAGTCGTTTTCGCCGATAGCGCGGTCCAGGCCGATCGAGGCCAGCGCCTGGGCCGGCGAAGCGGTGAAGCGGCTGCGGAAGTCGTCGTTGTCGATCAGGTGGTCCAGCAGGATGCTGGCGTCGTCGGCGGAAAGGCGGGGATGGGTGCTCATCGGGATCGTCCGTAGGTGGAGTTTCTCGTATCGGCCGCGACAGCCTGCCATTGAGGGCCGTGGCGCGTTCATCGCTAAAGTTGGCCGCGCTGCGGTCGCTGCTGCTATGCCGGTTGTGCGGCAGAAGGAAGGAAACCCATGCGCCTGCGCCGCTGCGCCAGCCTGATGTTCGAACCCCGCGAGTCGGTCACCCTGGACCTGCGCGCGATGCTGGCCGGCCACGCCGAGATGGATAGCCAGATCAGCTGGGTGGCCCTGGCCGCCCATCTGGATCAGCCCCTGCCGGTGGATGCCGAGGAGCGCCAGCTGCTGGGCGAGCTCAGCGCGCACCGCTGGAGCGAGCCACCGGCCGACGCCTCGCCGGCCATGCTGGCGCGCCTGGTTGAACAGGGCCTGCTGCTGACCGACCCGCCCAGCGAGGTGGGGCACCAGCTGCGTGATGAGGCGCTGCGGCGCAGCCAGTGGTGGCCGTTGGCCGCACTGGCCCATCGCCACGCGCGTTGGCAGGCCGTGGACAGCGTGGAGGACATGCGCCGGCAGGGGCTGGACACTGCCGCCGGCCTGCGCCAGCGGCTGGGGCCGCCACCGCCGGTGGTGCAGCCGATGCAGGGCGATTACCAGCCGCTGCCGCGCAGCGACGAGGCTGCGTTCGACGCACTGCTGGCGCGGCGCACCACCTGCCGCAACTTCGACCCGCAGCGCGCGCTGCCGCTGCCGTTGCTGGCCCAGGTGCTGCAGCGCACGCTGATGGCGCACGCGGTGCAGAAGGTCGAGCGCGATACCGAGTTCCTGAAGAAGAACGTGCCCTCCGGTGGTGGCCTGCATCCCACCGAAGGCTTCCTGCTGGTGCAGAACGTGGAGGGGCTGGCACCGGGCCTGTACCACTACCACCCGGTGCAGCACGCGGTGCTGCCGCTGCCTTCACCGCCGCCGCCGTCGCTGCCTGCGCTGGCACGGCGGATGCTGTCGGGGCAGGAGTGGTTTGCCGATGCACCGGCACTGCTGGTACTGGCGCCGCGTTATGACCGCTGCTTCTGGAAGTACCGCAACCATGCCAAGGCGCACCGTGCGGTGACGCTGGATGTCGGCCATATCTCGCAGCTGCTGTACCTGTGCGCGACCGAGCGTGGGCTGGCCGCGTTCGTGACCGCGGCCATCAACGATGCCGATGTCGATCGGGCGTTCGGCTTCGATGGCATCGGCCAGAGCGCAATGGCCATCTGTGGCCTGGGCTGGCGCAGCGCCACGCTGGACACGGCGGAATTCGATCCCGCCGGACGCGTGTTGGCGGGGGGGGGGGGGCGGGGCGGGGAACCCCGCGGGGGCCCACTGCCGTCTGGCATCAGGCCTTGACGTGGGCCTTGACGTAGTCGATGGCGGCCTGCACGGTGCTGATCTTCTCGGCTTCTTCGTCCGGGATCTCGCACTCGAATTCTTCTTCCAGAGCCATCACCAGCTCGACGGTGTCCAGCGAGTCAGCGCCCAGGTCATCGACGAACGATGCGCTGTTGGTGACTTCTTCTTCCTTGACGCCAAGCTGTTCGACGACGATTTTCTTGACGCGTTCTTCGATGGTGCTCATGGGATCTCGCTCCAGATGGAGTTGTGGTTCAAAAGTGGTCGCCATCAAAGGCGATGGCCGTGGGATAGTGTAGTGGAAACCGGCGCGGCCTTGCATCGCAGCAAAAAACCCAGCAGATCAACCACTTGCGGCGCAATCCCTGCGCCCCTTGCTTACGGCATGTACATGCCACCGTTCACATGGAGGGTTTCGCCGGTGATGTAACCGGCAGCCGGGCCGGCCAGGAAGGCCACCGCATGGGCGATGTCTTCCGGCGAACCCAGGCGTTCGAGGGCGATGTCGTTGATCAGCGCGGTACGCGCTTCTTCCGGCAACGCCTTGGTCATGTCGGTGTCGATGAAGCCGGGAGCGACCACATTGACGGTGACACCGCGCGAACCGATTTCCTTGGCCAGCGACTTGCTGAAGCCGATGATGCCGGCCTTGGCGGCCGCGTAGTTGGCCTGGCCGGCATTGCCGGTCACGCCCACCACCGATGCGATGTTGATGATGCGGCCCTTGCGCGCCTTCATCATGCCGCGCATGACCGCCTTGCTGGTGCGGAACACGCTGGTCAGGTTGGTGTCGATGATCGACGCCCAGTCCTCGTCCTTCATGCGCATCAGCAGGTTGTCGCGGGTGATGCCGGCGTTGTTGACCAGGATCGAGATCGGGCCGAACTCCTTGGCGATGCCGTCCAGCACGCTGTCCAGCGCCGCCGCGTCGGTCACGTTCAGCGCGCGGCCGTGGCCACCGTGGGCAGCCAGGCGCTCGCCGATCGCCGCAGCGCCGGATTCGGTGGTGGCGGTGCCGATGACGGTGGCGCCCTGGGCGGCCAGCAGATCGGCAATGGCGGCACCAATGCCACGGCTGGCGCCGGTGACCAGTGCGATTTCACCCTGCAGGGGCTTGCTCATGATGTTTTCCTCAGGCTGGGACGGCCGCCGCGCCCGTGCCGCTTGCAGCGGCCACCGGCACGGTCGGCAGGAACAGGGGGGTCAGGCCGACCATGCCTCGCGGGCGGCTTCGAAGTCGCCCGGCGTGGCCAGTGAACGGCCGTCGATGGCCTTGTCGATGCGCTTGACCAGGCCAGTCAGCACCTTGCCCGGGCCGCATTCGGCGATCTGGGTGATGCCACGCGCGGCCAGCGCCTGCACGCAGCCGGTCCACTGCACCGGCTGGTACAGCTGCTGCACCAGCGCGGTGCGGATGGCGTCGACGCCGTCATGCACCTTGGCATCGACGTTCTGCACCACCGGCAGCTGCGGCGCCTGCCAGGACAGGCCGGCCATCACTTCAGCCAGGCGGTTGGCGGCTTCGCGCATCAGCGGGGTGTGCGAGGGCACGCTGACCGCCAGCTTGACTGCCTTGCGCACGCCCTTCTCGGCCAGCAGCGCCAACGCGCGGTCGACGGCATCAGCGTCGCCGCCGATCACGATCTGGCCCGGCGAATTGAAGTTGGCCGGTACCACCACCTGGCTGCCTGCGGCTTCGGCGCACACGTCCAGCACCAGCTGGTCTTCGGCGCCCAGCACGGCGGCCATGGCACCGACACCGGCCGGCGCGGCTTCCTGCATCAGCTGGCCGCGCAGGCGCACCAGGTGCGCACCGTCATGCAGGCTCAGTGCGCCGGCAGCGACCAGCGCGGTGTATTCGCCCAGGCTATGGCCGGCCAGCACCGACGGGCGCGGACCGCCCACGGCGTTCCAGGCGCGCCACACGCCGATGCTCGCGGCCAGCAGGGCCGGCTGGGTGTATTCGGTACGGTTGAGCATTTCCTCCGGGCCACCCTGGGACAGCGCCCACAGGTCGACGCCGGCACCATCGGATGCCTCGGTGAAGGCCTCACGCACCTGCGGGTGCAGTTCGGCCAGCTCGGCCACCATGCCCACAGACTGCGAGCCCTGGCCGGGGAAGACAAAAGCGAGGGTGGATACGGTCACGCGGTCATCCGCTTGTTGCAATCGAAGCGGGCCATGATAAGGGCGAATCCGCTGTGTCGTCTGTACGTGCGCGTATGCAGGCGTATGGAGCTACCCGGCCAGCAGCCCGCCGGGCTTGGCCCGGCGGGCGCAT
>NZ_JAPTFX010000146.1:0-11958 GCF_030985895.1 Stenotrophomonas sp. Sm6012
GGGTGGGAAATCAGCGACATGGACAGGCTCCGGGGAGAAAACATCGCGCCATGATCGCAGCCCCCATACGACACCGCAGTGGCCATCGGTCATACCGCCAGACCCGGCACGGTCATTGCCGCGATATGAAAAGCGTCATCGATTGACCTCAGTCTTCTGAATCCGGGCGCAGCGCACGGACTTTCACGCGCCTGCGCCGTGAGCATCGGCACAACGGCACGCACCGGGGGCCGTCCAGTCACAGCCGGGTCGGGGGGATCCGCTGACAGAGGGAGAGAAGCGATGCGCAGCACCGCAACAGGAAGTACCGTCCTGGCCCTGGTCCTCGGGCTGGCAACAGCGCCGGCGCAGGCCGCCGACGTGGTCGGCGTGGCCTTCGTGCACGGCACCGGCGCGCAGACCAATGCCACCCAGGACTACTGGCAGCCGGCCATCATCGACACCGTGCGCCAGGGCCTGCCGAACAGCAGCAACTACGTCGTCATCAACTGCGATTTCACCCAGTACATGTGGAAGCCGGAAGCCGCTGGCTGCCTGGCCAACCAGCTGACCAGCTTCATCGACAGCCGTGGCATCACCCAGCTGGTGGTGATCACCCACTCCAACGGCGGCAACGTGATGCGCTGGATCCTGTCCAACCCGACCTACGACAGCCGTTACCCGAAGATCATCCGCACGGTACGCAAGGTCAACGCGCTGGCACCGTCTTCGGCGGGCACGCCACTGGCCGATGCGGTGCTCAACGGCAACACCTTCGAAACCTCGCTGGGCTGGCTGCTGGGCTACAAGAACGACGCGGTGCGCCAGCAGCAGGTGGCGAGCATGGCCACCTACAACGCGCAGAACCTGTACGGCACTGCCGGCCGCCCTGCATTGCCCAAACCCTTCCGCGCGGTGGTCGGCAGTGATGTCGAATCGGCGGTGTGGGACAGCAACAGCTACTGCGGCGGCTACGCCGCCAATGTCGGTCTGGAGTTCACCCAGAACTGGCTGTCGTCCTGCTCCGATGGTTTCCTGGAGTGCAGCAGCCAGAAGGCCGCCGGCACCACCTGGTTCACAGACAAGGCGCGCACCCAGGGGGCAGAGCCGCTCAGCCACAACCAGAGCCGGCGCGAGTGCTTCGGCCTCGGCACCATCCTGCGCAACGACCTGACCCAGTGAGGGAGACGACCATGACGATCCATTCCACGCTGCTGGCCAGCGCGATGCTGGCGGTGCTGTCCCTTTCCCTGTCCGCGGCGCGGGCCGCACAGCCGCTGCAAGCCACCCGCGCAGGCGATCAGGTGCCTGCGGCACTGGTGGCCGCGCCGCTGCCTGCTGATGAAAGCGAACACGCGCCGTTGTCGTTTGCCTGGGCGCTGGACCCGGCACAACCGCTGCAGGCCGCCACGCCGTATGCGTCGGTCAGCCGCAGCTACTGGCAGCCGGTCGATGGCGCGCAGCTGCAGCGCGGCCTGCACCTGCCGCTGACGGCGCCTGATGCAGTGATCCAGCTGAGCCCGGCCGAAGGTGCCCGCGCGCTGCCGGCCAGCACCCTGCAGGTACGCGACCCCGCCGGCCGCAGCAGCGTGGCCCGCAGTGTCGATGCACGCGCACTGCAGGATGCCGGCATGCCAGTGCGTGACGGCAGCAGCATGCTGCGTACCGGCGCGACCAGCGCGGTCGGTGCGTACACGCTGCAGAGTGCACAGGCGCAGGGCCGCTACGTGGTGCAGGTGCTGGAACCGAACAGCCCGCTGCGGTTGGAGGTGCAGGCCAGCCAGGCGCAGGTGCTGGCCGGTGGCAATGTGCAGCTGCAGGCACGCCTGCTGGAAGACGGCGCCACCGCCGCGCAGCTGGCATCACGTCGTGGCGGCTTGGGCGGCGAAGCCCTGCTGGTCGCACCGGATGGCCGCAGCTGGCCGCAGCGCCTGCTGCGCACCACCGATGGCAGTCTGCGCGCGCAGGTGCGGATCCCGGCCGATGTCGGTACTGCGCAGGGGCTGTGGGAGCTGCAGGTGTTCGCCCAGGCCGATGGCGTGTTGCGCGATGGCAAGGTGGCCTTCGCGGTGGCGCGGCCGACCGCGCGCTTCAGTGGCCAGGCCGCACCGGACCCGGCCAGCCGCCAGGTGGCGTTGCCGTTGCAGGTGGCCGCCGCCGGCCGCTACGAGGCGCGGGGCACGCTGTACGCCAGCGGCCGCGATGGCCAGCTGAAGCCGGTCGCGCAGGCGCACGCGGCGGCGTGGTTCGACGGCCCGGGTGCGGGGCAGCTGGTACTGCCGTTCGACCAGGCCGCATTGCCCGCGGGCTTCGGTGCGCCGTATGAGCTGCGTGACCTGCAGCTGCAGGACCAGAGCCGGATGGCCCCGATCGAATCGCGCGCGCTGGCGTTGCGGTTCTGAGCAAGAAGGGCAGCGGGCCGGAAGATTCGGCCCGCTGCTCCGCCTTCTGTAGAGCCGAGCCATGCTCGGCTGCTTCTGCTCGCGGCGAACGGCAGTCGAGCATGGCTCGACGCTACAGCCGGCTACGGAAAGCGATTCGTCTTTCTATCCAGCGTAAGCGGTCAACCGGCCTTCCTGTTCGCATACGGTGATCGCGCCGCCGAACACTGCCGACAGCGGTTCGTTGCGCAGCAGCTCGGCACGGCTGCCATCGGCCAGAACGCGGCCGTCGCGCAGCAGCACCACCCGCTCGATCTCGGGAATGATCTCTTCGATGTGGTGGGTTACCAGCACCAGGGTGATGCCCTGCTGCGCCAGCACCCGCATGGTTGCCACCAGCTGCTCGCGGGCGACCAGGTCCAGTCCGGTGGACGGCTCGTCCAGCAGCAGCGCCTGCGGCCGGTTGACCAGTGCGCGCGCGATCAGCACGCGGCGGGTCTCGCCGGCCGACAGCTCGGCGTATACGCGCTCGCGCAGCGACAACGCACCGGTCATCGCCAGCGTCTCGCCGACGCGTGTACGCATGTCGGCGGTCACTTCGCGGAAGGCCGGCACCACGTAGCTGGCGAAGAAGCCGGACAGCACCGCCTGTTCCACGGTCAGACCGGGCATGTCGGCCAGGTTGCTGCTGAGGTCACCGGTGACGATGCCCAGCTGCGAGCGCAGCCGGTCCACCTGCCAGCGGTTCTGGCCCAGCACCTTCACGGCCACCGAGCCGTCACCCTGGGCCAGCGGGTACAGCTCGCGGGTGATCAGCTTGATGAAGGTCGACTTGCCGCAGCCGTTCGGGCCGAGCAGGGCGGTGTGCTGGCCCTGCGCGATGCGCAGGCTGAGCCCATGCAGCACCTTCACCTGGCCGCGCACCACGGTGGCGCGGTCCAGTTCGATCAACGGGGGCAGTGCCGCAGCGGACGCGGCGGCGGTCATGGCGCTGGCGCGTGGATCAAGGTTCGACAACTCGGGTCCCCAACTGTGAACGGTGCCACGGATGGCGGTGAAGAACACCGCCGCAGGGATGCAGTTTGCAACGCAAGCGCCCATGATGTCTGCCATCCCCGCACCGAACCGGAGCGCCGTCATGCCAGATGACCTGATGTCCCTGTTGACCGGTGGTGTGCTCGGCCTGGGGTGGTGGGCCATGCTGGCAGTCCTGCTGGTCTTCACCCAGATCACGATCTTCTCGGTGACCCTCTACCTGCATCGCAGCCAGGCCCATCGCGGGGTCGATTTCCACCCGGTGCTGGCCCACGTGTTCCGCTTCTGGCTGTGGCTGACCACCTCGATGATCACCCGCGAATGGGTGGCCATCCACCGCAAGCACCACGCCAAGGTGGAGACCGAGGAGGACCCGCACAGCCCGGTCACCCGCGGCATTGGCAAGGTGTTCTGGCACGGCGTGGAGCTGTATCGCGAAGCCCGCGGCCAGCGCGCGGACATCGAGCAGTACGGGCGCGGCACCCCGGACGACGCGATCGAGCGGCGCCTGTATACCCCGCATGCCACGTTGGGGCCGGTGTTGCTGTTGGCGATCAATACCGTGTTGTTCGGCCTGCCCGGCGTGGCCCTGTGGGCGATCCAGATGGCGTGGATCCCGTTCTGGGCGGCCGGCGTGGTCAATGGGCTCGGCCACTGGTGGGGCTACCGCAACTACGAATCGGCCGATACCTCCACCAACCTGACGCCGTGGGGCTTCTGGATCGGCGGCGAGGAACTGCACAACAACCACCATGCCTTCCCCAGCTCGGCGCGCTTTGCGATGCGGCGCTGGGAATTCGACATCGGCTGGAGTGCGATCCGCCTGCTGCAGGCGCTGCGCCTGGCCAAGGTGCTGCGGGTGGCGCCGGCCATGGACGTGCGCCCGAACATCGCCGTGCCTGATGCCGAAACCCTGAAGGCGCTGCTGTCGCACCGTTTCCAGGCGATGACAGATTACCAGCGCAATGTGTTCATGCCGGCCCTGCGCGAGGAGGCCGCCCACGCCGGGGCCAAGCTGCGCCGCCTGCTGCCACGCCGGCTGCGCCGTGGCCTGGTCAACGACGGCCGCTGGCTGAAGCCGGACAACCGTGCCCAGCTCAGTGAATGGGTGGCACAGCGGCCGCGCATCCGCACCCTGGTCGAGTACCGCGGGCGATTGGCCGCGCTGCTGGAAGCCCGCGGCCACGATGCCGCCGAGCGCCTGCACCAGCTGCAGGCCTGGTGCCGCGAGGCCGAGGAAAGCGGCATCGCGGCGTTGCAGGCCTACGCCGCGCGGCTGAAGGGCTACAGCCTGGTGGGCGCGTGAGGGCAGGGCTCGGGGTGCTGCTGGCTGCCCTGCTGCCCGGTGCTGTGCTGGCCCAGGTTACCGATACCGCCAGCTACCTGCAGCGGATGGACAGCGATGGCGACGGCAAGGTCAGTGAGGCCGAGTACGTGCAGTGGATGCTGTACGCCTTCGACCGCATGGACCGCAATGGCGATGGCGTGCTGAGCGCCGATGAGCTGCCCGGTGGCAAGGGCAGGGCGATCAGCCGCGTGCAGCAACGGCAGGTGATCGTGCAGCGCTTCCACACGCAGGATGCCAACGGCGACGGGTTCCTGGATGCGCGCGAGCTGGCCGCGCCGCCGCGCTGAGCACGCCTGCCGGCGCCCGGCCGTGCCCGCCGCTGAGGCGTAGAATTGCCGCATGCCTGAACTGCCCGAAGTCGAAACCACCCGCCGCGGCCTGGCGCCGCACCTGCAGGGGCGCCGCGTGCATGGGGTGATCCTGCGCCGCGCGGACCTGCGCTGGCCGATTCCGCCGGAAGTGGCCGAGCTGCTGCCGGGGCAGCGCATCGAGGATATCCGCCGGCGCGCCAAGTACCTGCTGCTGGACACCGCCATCGGCAGCGCGGTGCTGCACCTGGGCATGTCCGGCAGCCTGCGCGTGTTGCCTGGCGATACCCCGCTGCGTGCCCACGACCACGTCGACATCAGCCTCGACAACGGCCGCCTGCTGCGCTTCAACGACCCGCGCCGCTTCGGCAGCCTGCTCTGGCAGCCGGCCGGGGAGACCCACCCGCTGTTGCAGGGCCTGGGCCCGGAGCCGCTGGACGACGCCTTCGATGGCGATTACCTGTTCGCCCGCAGCCGGGGTCGCAGCGCGCCGGTGAAGACCTTCCTGATGGACCAGGCGGTGGTGGTGGGCGTGGGCAACATCTACGCCGCCGAGAGCCTGTTCAAGGCCGGCATCAGCCCGCTGCGCGAGGCCGGAAAGATCTCGCGCGAGCGCTACCAGCGGCTGGCCGACGCGGTGAAGGAGATCCTCGGGTATGCGATCACCCGTGGCGGTACCACCCTGCGCGATTTCATCAGCCCCGACGGCGCACCGGGCTACTTCGAGCAGGAGCTGCTGGTGTACGGCCGTGATGGGTTGCCCTGCCCGAACTGCGGCCGCGCGCTGAAGCACGCCACCATCGGCCAGCGTGCCAGCGTCTGGTGCAGCCACTGCCAGCGCTGAGCCGGGCGGCCAGCGGCAGCTGAACGGGCAGAGGCCGTCTCCGCTGCCCGTTAACGTTTGTCTGCCTATGATGGCCGACCTTCCTTCTGTGCCTGACGCGCCTGCATGCAACGACGCGACTTCATCCGCAATGCCTCCCTCGCCCTGGCTGCATTCGGCCTGCCGTCCCTGCCCGCATGCGCGGCCAGCAAGAGCGGCCAGATGGGCCTGCGCCGTCTTGGCCAGCCGCAGCCGTTCGACTTTGCCACCCTGAAGGGCCAGGCACGCGCGCTGGCACAGGCGCCCTACAAGAGCCACAAGCGGGTGCTGCCGGGCCGCCTGGAAGGCCTGGACTGGGACCAGTACCAGTCGATCGGCTACCGCCAGGACCACGCCCTGTGGGCGGACCAGCCGGGCAGGTTCCAGGCCAAGTTCTTCCATCTGGGCCTGTACTTCCACTCGCCGGTACGCATGTTCGATGTGGTCGACGGCAAGGCGCAGGAGCTGGCCTATGACGGCGCGGCGTTCAACTACGGCAAGAGCGGCATCAAGGATGGCGAACTGCCGGCCGACCTCGGCTTCGCCGGGTTCCGCCTCAACACACGCAAGGACACCGACCGCGACTTCGCCGCGTTCCTCGGCGCCAGCTACTTCCGCGCGGTGGGCAAGGAGGGCCAGTATGGCCAGTCCGCGCGTGGCCTGGCGATCGACACCGGCATGGGCAAGCCGGAGGAATTCCCGGATTTCATCGCCTACTACCTGGAACAGCCGTCGGCTGATTCGGAGACCATCGTGGTCTATGGCCTGCTGGATTCGCCCAGCGTGGCCGGCGCCTATCGCTTCGCGATCACCAATGGTGACGTGCTGCTGATGGACATCGACAGCGCGCTATACCCGCGCAAGACGATCGAGCGGCTGGGCATCGCACCGTGCACCAGCATGTACCAGGTGGGCGAGAACGACCGCCGCATGGGCTGGGACTGGCGCCCGGAAATCCACGATACCGACGGCCTGTCGCTGTGGACCGGTGCCGGTGAGTGGATCTGGCGGCCGCTGCTGAACCCGCGCAACCTGCGTTTCAACATGTTCGTGGACCGCAACCCGCGCGGCTTCGGCCTGCTGCAGCGCGACCGCAACTTCGACCACTACCAGGACGATGGCGTGTTCTACGAGAAGCGCCCGTGCCTGTGGGTGGAGCCGAAGGGCGAGTGGGGCGAAGGCTCGGTGCAGCTGGTGGAGATTCCCACCGTGGACGAGACCTTCGACAACATCGTGGCGTTCTGGAACCCGAAGGAAAAGCCGCAGCCGGGCCAGGAACTGCTGGTCGGCTACCGCCTGTACTGGGGCGCCGAACCGCCGGCACGGCCGCCGCTGGCGCACTGCGTCGCCAGCCGTACCGGCCTGGGCGGCGTGGTCGGCAAGAAGCGCGAGTATTTCAGCTGGCGTTTCGCGGTGGACTTCGAAGGTGGCGAGCTGGCCTCGCTGATCGACAAGGCCGAGGTTGAAGCGGTGGTGGAAGCCAGCCGCGGCCGGGTCGAGATCGTGTCGGCACGGCCGCTGCGCGAGATCAACGGCTACCGCGCGATGTTCGACCTGGTGCCGCCGGAAGGCAGTACCGAGCAGATCGACATCCGCCTGTTCCTGCGCAGTGGCGGCAAGACCCTCACCGAGACCTGGCTGTACCAGTACACCCCGCCGCCGGCCGGAGCGCCGGAGCGCACGCTGTACTGAGAGGTGACGGGCCGGCCAGCCACCGGCCCGTCCCGTTCAGGGCTTGGCCTCGGTGGCGGTGCTCTGGGTCGGCACGCCCACCTGCACCGTGCCGCGGCGGATCTTCATCCAGGTCTCGTCCTGCCAGCGTTCGTACTGCTTGGGGTCCCAGTACTTCGGGTCGTACAGGCGGTCGGCCTTGATGGTTCGGCTGATGCCGCCGTCCATGAAGACGACATCGACGTTGTTGCTCATCGAGCCGGTGCGGCTGCCGGTCATTTCCCGGCGACCCTTCCTGAGAACGTCCGCCATGCGTGGCCGTGCCACGGCATCGCCGTACTCTGCGCGCAGCGCCTGCGCCTGCGCACGTGCCGCCTGGTGCTGTTCCAGTGGCAGGGTTGCCCAGTACTCGTCGCGCAGTTCGGCGAACAACGGATAGCCGCGTTCTGCGGCCACATCCATCCAGGCGAATGCCATCACCGGGTCGCGTGGCTGGTCGACCCCGAACCAGTACATTTCGCCAAGGTAGCCCTGGGCGGGCTTGTCGGCATAGCGCGCGGCCCGGCGGAAATGATCCATGGCGGCCTTGACGTCATTGCGATGCAGCGCGCCGACGCCCCATTGCCGGTACATGATGTCCGGGTGGCTGTCGAGGAAGCCGGCATTGATCAGCGTCGCGTCCTCTTCCGGAGAAGCGGGACGCTCGGCTGCCAGGGTGGGCAGGTGGGCAGACAACAGGGCAAGCAAAAGCAGGGTGCGGCGCATGGCGGACGTCCTGTTCGACAGCTGATCGGCCCCAGCCTAGGCAGCCGGCGGGAGCCTGTAAACCGCCGGTGGTCATGGGCCGGGATGTTCCGGCTGGTGTTACAACGGCAGCGGCGCCTGCGCCGGATCGATCCGTCCTTCACCGCGGGTGATCTTCTTGAATTCGGCGCGGCTGACCGACACGTAGCGGTCATTGCCGCCGATCTCCACCTGCGGGCCATCCTGTACCGCGTGGCCATGTTCGTCCACGCGCACGGTCATCGTCGCCTTCTTGCCGCTGTGGCAGATGGTCTTGATCTCCTGCATCTCGTCGGCCCAGGCCAGCAGGTACTGGCTGCCTTCGAACAGCTCGCCGCGGAAATCGGTGCGCAGGCCGTAGCACAGCACCGGAATGCGCAGCTGGTCGACCACTTCGCTGAGCTGCCAGACCTGGGCGCGGGTCAGGAACTGCGCCTCGTCCACCAGCACGCAGCCCATCGGTCCGTTCGCTGCCAGATCCTGCTCGACCCAGCGCTGCAGGTCGGTATCGCGGTCGAAGGCCATGCCATCGGCGCGCAGGCCGATGCGCGAAGCGACCACGCCGGCGCCGGCGCGATCGTCCAGGCGCGGGGTCAGGATGGCCACCCGCATGCCGCGCTCGCGGTAGTTGTGCGCGCTCTGCAGCAGGGTGGTGGTCTTGCCGGCGTTCATCGCCGAATAGTAGAAGTAGAGCTTGGCCATCGACGGATTGTACGCCGCAGCCCCGGTCCGCCGAAGCCGTTCAGCAACCCCACCGGCGGCCGGCTGTGGTCGTCCCCCGGCCCCGCTACAATCCCCATCCCATGCACGGTCTCAATCCCCCCCAAGCCGCCGCCGTCCTGCACATCGAAGGTCCGTTGCTGGTGCTCGCCGGCGCGGGCAGCGGCAAGACCCGCGTGATCGTGGAAAAGATCGCCCACCTGATCGGCTGTGGCCGCTACCCGGCCCGGCGCATCGCGGCGATCACCTTCACCAACAAGTCGGCCAAGGAAATGCGCGAGCGCGTGGCCAAGCGCCTGCGCGAGCAGGATGCCGACGAGGTGACGATCTGCACCTTCCATGCGCTGGGCCTGAAGTTCCTGCAGATCGAGCACGCTGCGGTGGGCCTGAAGCGCGGCTTCTCGATCTTCGATGCCGACGATGCGGCGGCACAGATCAAGGATCTGATGTACGGCGCCAAGCCCGACGACATCGAGGACATGAAGAACCTGGTGTCGCGCGCGAAGAATGCCGGCCTGTCGCCCGAGCAGGCGATGGCCGCCGCACGCAGCAACCGCGAGAAGGAAGCTGCCAGCGTCTACGAGCGCTACCAGCTGCGCCTGACCGCGTTCAATGCGGTCGACTTCGACGACCTGATCCGCCTGCCGGTGCAGATCCTGGAAGAGAACCCGGAGATCGCGCTGGCCTGGCGCGAGCGCATCGGCTACCTGCTGGTGGACGAATGCCAGGACACCAACGACGCGCAGTACCGCCTGCTCAAGCAGCTGGCCGGCGACAAGGGCAATTTCACCTGCGTGGGTGACGATGACCAGTCGATCTATGCCTGGCGCGGCGCCAACCCGGAGAACCTGCAGCAGATGGGGCGCGATTACCCCGCGCTGGAGATCATCAAGCTGGAGCAGAACTACCGCTGCTCCAACCGCGTGCTGCGCGCAGCCAACGCGCTGATCGCCAACAACCCGCACGAGCACCTGAAGAAGCTGTGGAGCGACCAGGCCGACGGCGAGCGCATCCGCGTGTGGGAATGCCGCAACAGCGAACACGAAGCCGAAAAGGTCGCGGCCGAGATCGCCTTCGTGGCGCAGTCGCGCAATGTGCCGTGGAGCGATTTCTGCATCCTGTTCCGCGGCAACTTCCAGTCGCGTCCGCTGGAAAAGGCGATGCAGCTGCTGCGCATTCCGTACCACCTGACCGGCGGCACCATGTTCCTGGAACGCCAGGAAGTGAAGGACACGCTGGCCTGGCTGCGCCTGCTGGTGAACCCGGACGACGACACCGCGTTCATGCGCGCGGTGCAGTCGCCCAAGCGCGACGTCGGCGCCGGCACGCTGGCCAAGCTGGCTGAACTGGCACAGGAAAAGGACATGCCGATGGCGCAGGCCGCCGAGGCGATCGGTGCCCTGCAGCAGCTGCCGCCGCGCGCGGCCAACAGCCTGGCCCGCTTCACCGACATCCTGCGCGACCTGCGTGCGCAGACCCGGCAGGTCACCTCCGGCGACATGATCCGCAAGGTCGCCAAGGAATCCGGCCTGCTCAGCGAGCTGCGCCAGCAGGCCAAGGAGGAGGCCAGCTACCAGCGCCGCGCCAACAACATCGAGGAACTGGCGCAGTGGTTCGAGGGCGGCCCGCGCGGTGCCACCGCCGCCGACCTGGCCGGCCAGCTGGCGCTGCTGTCGCGCAGCGACAAGGACGAGGGCGGCAACCAGGTGCGGATGATGACCATGCATGCTTCCAAGGGCCTGGAGTTCCCCTATGTCTTCATCGTCGGCTGCGAGGACGGCGTGCTGCCGCACCAGGTCAGCCTGGACGAGGGCAACCTGCAGGAAGAACGACGCCTGCTGTACGTGGGCATCACCCGGGCCAAGATCCAGCTGTGGATGAGCTACAGCAAGCTGACGCGCAAGTTCGGCGAGCACGTGCGGCTGAAACCGAGCCGGTTCTTCGAGGAGATTCCGGCCGAGGAGATCCAGCGCGATGGTGCGGATCCGGTGGCCGACGCGGCGCGGAAGAAGGAGCGGGCGAGTGCGGGGTTGGCGGCGATCGAGGCGTTGTTCGATTGATCGGCGAACGGCGCAGCCCCTCGTGGTTGGCGCCGTTCGCATTACATCTGTGGTTGGCCGGGTAGATGGGCTGCGCAGGGGACGCTGCAAGTACGTCCCTGTAAGCTCGGTCGCCGCATCCATGCGGCTCACGCCCCTGCGCAACCCATCTACCCGGCCCTGGACAGGTTCCGTGCGCGCCAGCCACGGAAAAGAAAAAAGAAGATCAAAGGCCACGGCAACAGCCGGGCGTTGAGGCAGAATCGGGGTTTCGGCTGGAGGACTGCGCGTGCATCCCATCGAAAGTGAACGCCTGCGTCTGCGTGCGATCGAGCCCGACCGGGATGCGGCGCCGATGCTGGCGCTGTTGAATGATCCGGGCTTCGTGCGCTTCATCGGTGACCGCAATGTGCGCAGCGAAGCGCAGGCGCGCGAGTACATTGCGCTGCGCGTGCTGCACAGCTATGCGTTGAACGGGTTCGGCATGTACGCCATCGAGCGGCTGGCCGATGGTGCCTGGCTGGGCAATGCCGGGCTGGTGCGGCGCGATGGCCTGCCGCGGCCGGATATCGGCTATGCCGTGCTGTCGGAGTTCACGGGGCAGGGCTATGCCGGGGAGGCGGCGCGGGCGGTGTTCGCGCATGCACGTGCGGAGCTGGGCATCGTGGATCTGTACGGCATCACCGACCTGGACAACGTGGTTTCCGGGAAGATCCTGCTGGGCCTGGGCATGCAGGAACGCGGGGTGATCCAGCTGCCGGGCGTGGACAGCCCGAGCCGGCTGTATGCCACGCCGGGGGCGGCCGAGGTTTGATCGTGGTGGGGGGCCGCC
>NZ_JAPTFX010000147.1:0-11828 GCF_030985895.1 Stenotrophomonas sp. Sm6012
CCCCGCCCCGCCACTACCTTATCCAAGCGCGTCGGCCCACCATAGGGCGGCCGGACCCGGCGGCGTGTCGCGACGCCACAGCAGGTCGCTGTGGATACGCCGGGGCCAGCCGGGCAGGCTCAGTTCCACCAGCTGCCCACGGTCATAGCGCTGTACCAGCGCGCGTGGCAGTTCGGCCCAGCCGATGCCGTCCTCGGTCATCTCCATCACCATCAGGTAGTCGGTGGCGGTCCACGCCAGCCCGGTGGCTGCACGTGCATGTTCGACCTCGGCGCTCAATCGCACCTGCCGGTACCGGGCCAGCTGGGCTGCCGCGCGGCGGCCGGCGTCGGCCAGCGGATGGTCGCGCGCCACATAGATCGATAGTTCGCTGTGGTGGGCCAGCGGTCGGGCCACCAGTTCATCGGGATAGCGTCCCTGCCTGGGCAGCAGGCCCAGTCCGGCCCGGCCGCTGCATACAAGTTCCAGCACGTCCTCACCTTCGGCATCCAGCCATTCCAGCTCGATCTCCGGGAACGCCTCGGCAAACCGTTGCAGGACCCGCAGCTCAGGATCGAGCTGGTAGACATCGGAGAACACCACGGTCAGGCGCGCTTCGACCGGCGCGGCCAGGCGCACGCTCAACTGCTGAAGCCGCGCATCGGCGGCGAGGATCTCCTGGGCATGGCCGAGCACCTGTCGGCCGGCTTCGGTCAGCTGAGGGTAGCGTCCACTGCGGTCGAACAGGCTCACGCCCAGGTCGGATTCGAGGTGGGCGATGGCGGTGCTGACCGTCGACTGGGTCTTGCGCAGCCGACGTGCTGCCGCCGAGAACGAGCCCAGCGCCGCAGCTTCCACGAACGCCTGCAGGGATTCAGGGGAGTAGGGCATTGATCCATCGCTCCTGTCGATGGAATCCATTTTGATTCCACCGTAAAAGACGATGATACTGGCCGCCGTCGCCCCTGTCTGCGGGGCGTTCCGGATCATCCACGCATGGCGTGGATCTACTGATGGCGAGGCGCGGTCCCCGTCCTGCAAGGAGTTTCACATGTCCCGCACTGTTCCTGCCCGTGGCGCACTGGTCGCCTGGGCCTGCCTGACCGTGGCGATCGTCGCCGAAGTGGTCGGTACCTCATTCATGGCCCATGCCGCCCGCGATGGTGGCTGGACCGGTTACCTGGTCATGGCCGGCGCGCTGGCGCTGTCCTATTACTTCCTGGCGCTGTCGGTGCGTCGCATCGCGGTCGGCGTGGCCTATGCGGTCTGGGAAGGCCTCGGCCTGACCCTGCTGACCGTGGTCGGCCTCACCGTCTTCGGCGAGAGCCTGTCACTGCAGCAGCTGGCCGGGCTGGTGCTGGCGGTGGTCGGCATCGTCTGCGTCACCCTCGGGGAGGCGCACTGATGAACACCCTGGCAATGTTTTTCGTGATCTGTTCGGCCTTGATCGACGTCGCCGCCAACATGATGGTGGCCAAGTCGGAAGGCTTCCGTCGCTGGCGCTGGGGCGTTGCTGCGATCGTCATGGTCTGGATCGCCTTCGCCCTGCTTGGCCAGGCGGTGCGCTACATGGACCTGGCCACAGCCTATGCGATGTGGGGCGCGATCGGCGTGATCGGTACCGCTACCTGCGGCCGCCTGCTGTTCGGCAACCGCCTGCGTCCGATCGGCTGGGTCGGCATCGCGCTGGTCACGATCGCGGTGCTGCTGCTCAGTACCGCGAAGTAGTTCGTCGCTGTGCCAACCAAGGTTGGCACCTACCAGGACCACGGTTGGGAGCTACCAGCGCGTGAGCCGCCGCAAGCAAGCGCCCCGGGGAGGACCTCCCCGGGGCGCTGTCGTATCCGCAGGGCTTAGAAGCGCGCGGTGAAGTTCAGCCGCGTGGTGCGGCCCGGGCCCGGCATCAGGCTCATCGCCAGCGTGTCCATGTAGTAGGTGTTGCGCAGGTTGCTGACCACCAGTTCCACCTCGGCCTTCGGGGTGAACTGCCAGCGCGCGTAGAAGTCATAGATCGCGGTGGGCAGGTAGATGTTCTGCAGGCCGGTCGAGCCGGTGGTGTTCCAGGGCTTGTCCAGTTCATGGGTGGGGCCGCTGTTGTAGGTGCGGCGGATGCCGGTATCCAGGCGGCGGTCGAACAGGCGGAAGCCCAGCGTGCTGTGGATCGAGTACTTCGGCGGGTTCTGCGCGTTGACAAACGAGGTACCGAAGCCGCCGTCCACGCAGTCCGGCGTGGTATCCAGCTTGCTCCACTTGGCATACGGGTCTTCGCGCAGGCGCTTGGCGGTGGCCGCATCGCAGGTGCGTGCGCGCTGGTAGTAGCTGGCCGACATGTCCAGGTAGGCAATGCCGGCGTCATAGCCGGACTGCAGCTCGTAGCCGGACACCGTGTAGTTGTCGACGTTGTCGACGTAGAACGCCCAGTTGCTGGAATCGAAGCGGCGGGTGATCGCGTTGTCGATATCGTTCTTGAACCAGGCCACCTTGAACGCCAGGCGGTCACCTTCACGCCAGAGGTCCTGCTTGAGCAGGCTGAAGCCGATGTCCCAGGAACGATTCTTTTCCGGCTTCAGGTCACCGACCGGCGCCGAGGTGCTGTTGCCCAGCGTCGATTCGAACAAGCTGGGCATCTTCCAGCCCTGCGCGTACTTCACGTAGAAAAACATGTCCGCATCGAGGTTGAAGCGGGCCTCGGCATACGGCGCGAAGCCATGGCCGGAGCGGCGGATCGCCGGCTTGTAGCCCCACGCGGTGGGAATCTGCTTGGTGTAGAAGCCGTTGGCACCGCGCGGATCGGGAATGAAACCATCGAAGTCGTAGGCCTGGCCCAGCGTGCTGTCGCCATAGGGCGTGGCGCGCAGCGAGTCATACGTGTAGTTGCCCTGTGCGTCCGGGTACCACTCCTTGTACCAGCCCGGCAGCAGCTGGCCGCCCTTGCTCAGCCGCGCGAAGGTGTAGCGCAGGTCACGCGATTCGCTGACGAAGGCCACGCGGTTGCGGTCACGGGTGCGGTAGTCGATGAAGCGCCCGCCAGCGGTCAGCGACAGCCAGTCCCACGGCTGCCACTGCAGCGAGGCGACGACGCTGGCTTCGCGGCGCGTGCCCGAGCGCAGGTAGCGGTTGTTGTTGTAGTCCACCGGCAGCACCGGTGAATTCGGCGCGGTGTCCTCATGCTGGAAGGCGGCACCGTAGCGCAGCGTCCACTCACCCAGACCGTTGCTGAAGCGGGTGGTGTTGCTGCTGTCCACGCCCCAGCGCTGGGTCTTCACGTCCGACTGCAGGCCCGGGCCGTAGGTCTCGCCCAGCGTGTCGGGCATCGCGTCGCCCGGATAGTTCTTGAACAGCGGCGTGTTGGCGATGTTGCTGTTGAACATGCGGCTGGTGGCGGTGGTGAACCACAGGGTGCTGCTCAGGTCCAGCCACGGGTGTGCCTCGGGCCGGTAGCGGTGGCGCAGCGAGGTGGCGTTGACCCGCATTTTCCCGGGCTCGAACTGGAACATGGTGTTGGCCTTGTCCACGTAGGTCACCCATTCGTTGGACTCGCCGACGCGGCCGATCGCCGACGGCATGATCTCGCCGAAGCTGGAGTTGAAGAAGCGGTGGCTCAGCTCCAGGCGCTGGTCGGGGTTGGGTGTCCAGGTGAATTTCAGCAGCGCCGATTCGTTGTCGGTATGCGTGTTGAGTACCTCATCGCCCGGATGGAAGAGCTTGGACACCGCCTGGCTGGACATGCCGGTGCCGCCGCTGGACAGGTGCTGGTCGTCGTAGCGGTGCGCGCCGTTGCTGCCGGCAAAGTAGTTGCCCTGGCGGCGACGTGCATAGGCGGCCACCAGCTGCCAGTCTTCGCCACGCTGTGCGAAGGCCACGCTGCCGTTCCAGTCACGCGGATCGCGCAGGCTGTTGCGGTTGTCGCTGCCACGCGCCACCTGCTTGAACACGCGCGTGCGATCGATGCTGTTGTCGGCCACGCCGCCGCGCACGCGCAGGCCCCAGGCCTGGCCGTCGTCGAGGATGTCATCGACGTTCAGCGTTTCCATGTAGACCACGCCGCCGATCGCGCTGGCAGCATTGGCGGCCAGGCTCGGCCCCTTCTCGATGCTGACCGCGCTGATCAGGTCCGGGTCGAGGTAGCTGCGCTGCTGTACGCCGGCATAGCCGCGGTACACGTCGATGGCCTGCTGGCCGCCGTCGATGATCACCGGCACCCGGTTCTGGCCCTGCAGGCCGCGGATGTTGACGTCCAGCGCACCGCCATTGCGGACGTCAGCGGTGTGCACGCCGACCGCGCCGGCCAGCACGTCGCCGATCGACTGGCCGCGGAAGCGCTCCAGCTGCTGGCGGTCCAGGTGCACGCGCGAGCCGCTGTCACGGTAGACCGCATCGGCATCGGACAGGCCCCACGGCGAAGCGCCTTCGCTGGCCTGGCCAGCCACGCGCAGGGTGCCGATCTGGCGCACCCCGGCCTCGGCGTTGGGTGCCGCCTGCAGCACCACACCGCTGGCATCGCGCTGGAAGGTCAGGCCGGTACCGGCCAGCAGCTGTGCCAGTGCGGCATCGGCGTCGAGCGTGGCCTGCACGCCGTTGCTGTGGCGGCCCCGGGTCAGGCGCGCGTCGGCGGCGATGGACAGGCCCGATTGCTGGCCGAATGCGGTCAGGGCCCGGTCGAGCGCACCCGCGGGGATCTGCCAGCGAACGGCAGCAGCGGTGTCCTGTGCATGGGCCGCGGCCGGCAACAGGCACGGGGTGGTCAGGGCCAGGCACAGCGCGATGGCCAGCGGGCGAGGGGAGGGGCAGGGTAGTTTCATGGGGGCGGCAACATCCGCAATGGGTTCCCCTGTAGTGCCCGCCGAGCGCGCAGAAAGGGAACCGCTGTTTCAACGCGGACGCACGACGGTCCACCACGGCCAGCGCTGCTCGATGCGGATCGGCAGGGCCCGGACCAACAGTTGCAGGGCCTGCAGGCTGTCCAGGCGTGGCAGTACCGCGGTGACGTTCAATGCGGCGAGCGCCGGATCACACCCAAGGTAACCGCGATGGTGGCGAGCCAGCTCATCGATGACGCGGATCAGCGGCACGTCCTGCACCTGCAGTCGGTCGTCGTGCCAGTCGCCACGCAGCGGATCGGCATCGACCGTCGTCAGTCCGCCGATTGGACCGATCCGTACCGCCTCGCCTGCGGGTACGTCCTGCGCCGCGCCGAACAGCGGCAGGCAGCGCACTACGCCTTCGAACACATCCAGGCGACTGCCCTGCGGCTCACGGCCGACCGCGAAGCGGGTGCCGATCGGCTGCAGGCGCACGCCCGGTACATGCACCGACAGCGGCACATGGGCAAATGCGGGCAGGTGCCCGGTCTGCAGCAGCAGTTCGCCGCGCAGCAGGTGCAGGTCGCGGCGGCCGTTGCCGATGTCGATCGACACTTCGCTGTCGGCGTTGAGCCACAGCCGGCTGCCATCGGCCAGGGTCCAGTGGCCTGTGTGTCCGGCGGCGGTGCGCTGCCTCTGCAGGCCGCGCTGCAGCTGCACGGCGTGCAGGCCTAGCAACGAGAAGGCGCCAAGGCCGAGGGCGCCGCCGAGGCCGCGCAATGCCTGCCGGCGGCGACGGCCAGCGGCATCCAGTGCTTTCGCTGCCGCGGGAGCCGACAATGGCGCGAACGATTGCCAGACCGACTCGACCCGTTGCCACGCATCGGCATGGCCGGCATCGGCCTGCAGCCAGGCCCGCCAGTGCTGCTGGTCGGCGTCGCTCCATCCCTGCTGGCGCAGCGCGAACCATTCCGCAGCCTGCTCCAGCGCCGGGCTGGCCAGTGCGGTGCTCATGCCGTGGCATCGCCGGACAAGCGCAGGCAATGCAGCATCGCCTGTGCCATGTACTTCTTGACCATCCGTTCGGACACGCCAAGCTGTTGACCGATCTCCGCATAGCCGAAGCCGGACAGCCGTGCCAGCAGGAAGGCACGCCGTGGTCGCTCGGCCAGGCCGGACAGCATGTCGGCGATGGCATGCAGCAGCTGCAATGCCTGCGTGCGTTCTTCCGCAGACGGGTGCACCGGCTCCGGCTGCGCGGCCAGCGCGGCCAGATAGGCGCGCTCCAGGTCGGCGCGCTGCCAGTGGTTGACCAGCAGGGCGTGCGCGATGGTGCTGAGGTAGGCACGCGGCAGGCGCAGCTCGGACGGATCGACGCGACGGCTGAGCAGGCGCAGGAAGGTGTCCTGGGTCAGGTCGGCCGCGCAGTCTGCGTTGTGGGTGCGGCGGCGCAGCCAGCCCAGCAGCCAACCATGGTGTTCGCGGTAGAACCCCGCCAGCGCAGTGCTGGAGGCGGCGGGCACGGCCATCGGCATCGATCATTAATGCGAATGATTCCCATTATAGAATGATCGTGCGTCACTCGACAAACCTTGTGCAGCCAGGGCGCGAGGAGGGGGGATTTGCGATGCGCCCCTGCGCTCGCCGACACTGCGGTTTTCCACAAGGAGTGCCCGCATGTTCAGCCACATCACTGTTGGAACGAACGACATGGAGGCCGCGCACCGCTTCTATGAGGCCCTGTTCACCGCCCTCGGTGCGCGCCCGGGGGTGTTCGACGACAAGGGTCGCCTGGTGTACTTCAAGGACGGCCGGATGTTCATCGTCACCGCCCCCATCGATGGTGAGCCGGCGTGCCATGCCAACGGCGGCACCATCGGCTTCACCCTGGACAGTGCCGAGGCCGTGCGCGGCTGGCAGGACGCCGGCGTGGCCCATGGCGGCACCGCCATCGAAGACCCGGCCGGCATCCGCAACATGGCCGGACGCCAGTTGTTCCTGGCCTACCTGCGCGATCCGGACGGCAACAAGCTGTGCGCGGTGCATGTGATGTCGTGATGCAGGGCAGGCACGGCGGCGCGCGCGTGATAGCACGAAAGCGCGCGCGCTGGCCGTGACCCGCGGCCGCGACTTCATGCTCTGTCCACTGCGGTTCAGCCAGAATCGGTCGGCTAATTCACTGATCTGCCGGAGAACGCCGCCCCATGGAAGTCCTGGAGCCGCAACAATCCCCGGTGCGCACCCTTCGGCCTGTGTTCGCCTTCGCGGCGATCGTTGTCGTGGCGTTCGCGCTGTTTGTCAGCCTGTTTCCGCTGGGCGCGGGCCGCCTTCTGGTCAAGGCACAGGACTGGGCCGCACTCAATGTCGGCTGGTACTACCTGCTGGCGATGACCCTGTACCTGGTGTTCGTGGTAGGCGTGGCGTTGTCCAAATATGGCGGCATCAAGCTTGGCGCCGACCATGACGAGCCTGAGTTCAGTTATCTGTCCTGGGCCGGCATGCTGTTCGCTGCGGGTATCAGCATCACCCTGTTCTTCTTCTGCGTGTCTGAACCACTGACCCATTACCTGCAGCCGCCGCAGGGCGACCCGGCGGCGGGCGAGGCCGGTGCGCGCCAGGCCATGCAGTTGCTGTTCCTGCATTGGGGCCTGCATGGTTGGGGGGTGTTCGCGCTGGCGGCGATGGCGATGGCCTACTTCGCCTACCGCCACAACCTGCCGCTGGCGCTGCGTTCGGCGCTGTACCCGCTGATCGGCAAGCGCATCAATGGCCCGATCGGCTACACCGTGGATGCGCTGGGCATTGTCGCCACCGTGTTCGGCATCGGCGCCGACATGGGCTTCGGCGTGCTGCACCTCAATGCTGGCCTGTCGCACCTGTTCAACATCCCGCACTCCAACCTGGTGCAGATCATCCTGGTGGCCAGCATGATGGGCGCGGCGGTGGCCGTGGCCGTTTCAGGTGTGGAGAAGGGCGTGCGCTGGATGGCCAACATCAACATGCTGCTGGCGATCGCGCTGGTGCTGTTCATGCTGTGCGCCGGCCCCACCCAGTATCTGCTCAGTACGCTGATGCAGAACCTGGGCGACTACCTGGGCAGCGTGGTTGGCAAGAGCTTCGATGTGTACGCCTATGGCGGCCGACCGGAATGGCTGGGCGGCTGGACGGTGTTCTATTGGGCCTGGTGGATTGGCTGGGCGCCGTTCGTCGGCCTGTTCATCGCGCGCATCTCGCGTGGCCGCACCATCCGCGAATTCGTGTTCGGCGTGCTGCTGATACCGCTCGGTTTCACCCTGGCGTGGCTGTCGATCTTCGGCAACAGCGCGTTGGACCAGGTGCTGCACCATGGCCAGCAGCAACTGGCGCAACTGGCGGTGGATGATCCACCCACCGTGCTGTACGCGCTGCTGGACGGCTACCCGTGGAGCAAGGCAGTGATCGCGGTGACGGTGTTCGTCAGTTTCATTTTCTTCGTGACATCGGCTGACTCCGGCGCGGTGGTGCTGTCCACGTTGTCCTCGCACGGCGGTGCACCGGAGGATGATGGCCCGCGCTGGCTGCGTGTGTTCTGGGGCACGGTCATCGCGGTGCTGACTGCCGGCCTGCTGCTGGCCGGCAGCATCGATGCGCTGAAATCGGCGGTGGTGCTGGCGTCGCTGCCGTTCTCGGCGGTGCTGTTGCTGATGATGTGGGGCCTGACCCGCGCCTTCAGTGACGAATCGCATCGCAAGCGCGCGCTGCAGTATCGTCCGTCGCCGCTGATCGGCGACGACCGCCACCACCAGGGCTGGCGCCAGCGCCTGAGCCAGGCCATGCACTTCCCGGTGCGCGACCAGGTCTACCGCTTCATGGACGACACCGTGAAGCCAGCGATGGAGGCGGTGGCCGAGCAGTTGCGCGGGCAGGGCTGGGATGTGGCCACGCGATTCGAGGCCGGCGACATGGAGTTGACGGTGAATCACGGCGAGCAGCAGGACTTCCTGTACCGGGTGATCCTCAGTGGCTACCTGACGCCGTCGTTCGCCGCGCAGCAGCTGCGCAACCAGCGCTACCACCGCGCCGAGGTGCATCTGTTCGAGGGCAGCCAGGACTACGACCTGGTCGGCTACAGCCGCAAGCAGATCATCAACGACATCATCAGCCAGTACGAACGGCACCTGCAGTTCCTGCACCTCAGCCGTTGATGCACGAACGCCGGGCATTCCTCCGGCGGTCGGTGGTAGTGCCGGCCGCTGGCCGGCAGCACAAATGGGGCGGCGCATCACCGCCGCCCCGTTGCCGCATCAGAACCGGTAGCGCGCCCCCAGCGAGACGAACTGCCCGCGCAGGTTGTACTGGCTGATGTCGAAGCCGTTGGAGCCACCGGCCGGATCGAACGGCGGGTCCTTGTCGGTCAGGTTCAGCACCGACAGTGACAGCGTGGTGTTGGCAATGCCTTCGTACGCCACGTACAGATCCAATTGGTGATACGGCTTGATGCGGTCGCGCAGCCCCGGGTTGCTGGTCGCCGTCGCCACGCGCTGGTCGTAGCCGCTCACGTACTGCAGGCTCAGCGTGCTGCTCCAGTCACCCACCGCCCAGTTCAGCGAAGTGGTGCCGCGGCTGCGCGGCAGTGCGCCGTGGCGGTTGTTGCCGGCACCGTCATACGGGGCCTGGCCGGCCACCAGCGGCTGCTTGAAGCTGAGCAGGTGGGTCCAGCTGCCGGCCACGGTGAAATTGCCCCAGCCCTCGGTGCGGAAGGTGCGGTTGGCGTCCAGGTCCAGCCCCGAGGTGGTCAGCTCGCCCTGGTTGGCGTACTGGTTGGTGATGAACTGGATGCGTCCTTGTGCATCGCGCTGCACGCGGCCGGGGAACAGGGTCGGGTTGTCGACGATGAACTGTGCGCTGTCCGGCTTGACCAGGTTGTCCTGTTCGATGCGGTACCAGTCCAGGCCGATGCTGGTGTCGCCATCGGGCGACCACACTGCACCGATGTTGAAGTTGCGCGAGCGCTCGGCCTTCAGGTCCGGATTGCCGGTACGTATGTTGGTCACGCCACGGCTGCCACCGGGCTGCAGTGGATCCAGCGGATCGATCACCGAGCCGTAGCTGACGGTCTGGCCCGGCGCGATCTCCGGCAGCGACGGTGCACGGAAGCCGCGCGAGAACGAACCGCGCAGCAACAGGCTGTCCAGCGGCTGCCAGCGCAGCGCCACCTTCGGCGAGAACGCCTTGCCGAAATCGTCGTAGCGGTCACCGCGACCGGCCAGCTGCAGTTCCAGCGTGCGGTGCAGCGGCACGCTCAGTTCGGCGTAGGCGGCACTGACCTGGCGCTCGCCGTTGACCACGTTGATGGCCGGGCGCAGTTCGGTGCCCGACAGCACCTGCGCACTGGTACGCGCATCCAGCGATTCCTTGCGGAATTCGGCACCCCAGGCGAAGCCGACCGCACCGGCCGGCAGATCCCACAGCGTGGTCGAGGCCTTTACGTTCAACGAGTGCAACCTGTACCACCCCGGCCGCTTGGTCTGCAGACGCAGGGCATCGAGTGCGGCCGGCGTAGCGGACGGGTTGAGGAAGTTGTAGCTGCCATCGCGCAGGGTCTGCTCGAACGCGTAGCGGTTGACGAAGTTGTCCACGTATTCGCGCTGTGCACTCTGCGAAGTCAGCGCGGCCACTTCCCAGTCCCAGCGCTCGCCGCTGCCGCGCACGCCGGCCAGGGCACGGTAGAACACCTGGGTGTTGTCCTTCAGGCGCGGGCCGAGGTCGAAGAAGGTGTACTCGAATGGCAACGGCGTGCTGCCCGGGTTGTTCGGGTGGCCGACCGGCAGCACCGCCGGCACGTCGATCAGGGTGCCGGTGGCCGGGTTGTAGGCGCGCAGGCCGGGGCCGACGGTGAGCGGCGCGCTGAAGATCTGGTCGGCCTTGTTGTGGCTGTACAGCACGTCGGCGAACGCCTCGACGCTGTCGTTGAAGCGGTACGTTGCACTCAACGACGCCAGCAGGCGCTCGGCGCCGGGCTGCAGGGTCTTGAACGGTTGTGCGTTGAAGGCGCAGGCCTGGCCGGGCAGGGTGCTGCCAAAGTCGCTGTACGGACGCAGCTGGCTGCCGTCAGGGCAGTTGGCGAACGGCTGCGGCGCGCGTGGGTTGGACAGCCAGTTGCCACCGGCAGTGGACCAGCCGGCCAGGCGGCCACCGGGCTTGTCGCGGAAATCGCCGCTGCGGGTATAGGCGCGCTGATCGGCATCGAGGCGATCTCGCTTGAGCAGGTCCAGCCCGAACAGCACGTTCAAGCCCTGCTGTTCGAGGTCACCGAAGCCGGCCAGCAGGTTGGCCTTGCGTTCGTTCAAGCCGCCCTGGGTAGCAGTACCGAAACCGCCGCCGACCTCCACGCCCTGGAAGTTCTTTCGCAGGATGATGTTGATGACGCCGGCGATGGCATCGGAACCGTACACCGCCGAGGCACCGTCCTTCAGCACTTCGATGCGTTCGACCGCGCTGATCGGCAGCGCGTTGAGGTCGACGAAGGTGTCCTGCGTGTTGAGCGCGAAACCGAAGTTGGACACGCGGTAGCCGTTGACCAGCACCAGCGTGTTTTTCGGCGACAGGCCACGCAGGCCGATCGAGGCCGAGCCGGCGGCGAAGCTGCCGGTGTACTGCTCATCGAAGCTGTTGCCGGCATTGGCCGACAGGTTGCGCAGCACATCGGTGAGGGTGGAGCGGCCGGTCTGCTCGATCTGTTCGCGGCTGACGATCTGCACAGGGTTGGGCCCGGCGGTATCGCTGCGCTTGATGTTGGAGCCGGTCACCAGCACGGCGCCGAGGGTGGTGCTGTCCTTGCCGGTGTCGGCGGTTTCAGCGGCGCCGGCAGCGCCGGCGGTGAGGCCCAGCGCGATGGCGCCGGCAAGCAGATTCAGGGTGGTGCGGTACATGGAAGCGACAACGCCAAACGGGGGAGGAGCCTCCAGTACCGCACGCAGCTACATGCGCCTTCCAATGACGAAAGCGCATTCAGTTATACATCACGGGTTCTTAACGAAATGACTCGGTGGGTGCGGACCGTTGGTC
>NZ_JAPTFX010000148.1:0-11676 GCF_030985895.1 Stenotrophomonas sp. Sm6012
CGGCATGGATGCCGCGGGCACTCCCGCAACCGGACCCACCCCGCCATCCCCCAGTAGCCCAGCTTTTGACGTTGACGTTGACGTTGACGTTGACGTTGATTTTGCGGGTGCAGGGCTGCAGGCCCTGCAGAACAAACCCACCCCCTACCAAGGTAGGGCGGCCCGCGCGGCAGCGCCGGACTATCCTCGAAGCCATGACTTTGTCTGGGAGGGCTGCGTCATGAACTACGAGGAAACCTACCGTCGCTCGATCGACGAGCCGGAGGCCTTCTGGGGCGAAGAAGCCAAACGCATCCATTGGCACAAACCGCCGCAGCAGGTGCTCGACTACAGCAACCCGCCGTTCCGGCGCTGGTTCGTCGGCGGCGAAACCAATCTCTGCTACAACGCCGTCGATCGCCACCTGGCCGAGCGCGCCGACCAGCTTGCGCTGGTGGCCATTTCCACCGAAACCAACAGCACCCGCGAGATCACCTACCGCCAGCTGTATCGCGAGGTGAATGACTTTGCTGCCGTGCTCAGGCACCTCGGCGTCGGTCATGGTGACCGCGTGGTGATCTACATGCCGAACATGGCCGAGGCCGTGTTCGCGATGCTGGCCTGCGCGCGTATCGGTGCGGTGCATTCGGTGGTGTTCGGCGGCTTTGCCGCGCACAACCTGGCGCTGCGCATCGATGATGCGAAACCGAAACTGCTGATTGCCGCCGATGCCGGCATGCGCGGCGGCAAGCTGATTCCGTACAAGGCGATGGTCGATGCGGCCTGTGCAGAGGCGACTGCACCGCCACCGCACGTGCTGATCGTATCGCGCGGGCTGGACGCCGCCGAACCGCGGGTGCCGGGCCGCGATGTCGAGTACGCCACCCTGCGCGCGCAGATCGGCGAGGTTGACGTGCCGGTGCAGTGGCTGGAGGCGAGCGAGCCGAGCTATCTGCTGTACACCTCCGGCACCACCGGCAAGCCGAAAGGCGTGCAGCGCGACGTGGGTGGTTACGCGGTGGCGATGGCACAGTCGATGGAGACCGTGTTCGACTGCAAGCCGGGCCAGGTGATGTTCTCCACCTCTGATGTCGGTTGGGCGGTCGGCCATTCCTACAACGTGTACGGCCCGCTGATCGGCGGCTGCACCTCGCTGTTGTACGAAGGGTTGCCGACCAACCCGGACCCGGGCATCTGGTGGGCGCTGTGCGAGCAGTACAACGTGCGAACGATGTTCTCCTCGCCCACCGCCATCCGCGTGCTGAAGAAGCACGATGCAGACTTCATCCATCGCCACGATCTGCGCGCACTGAAGTACCTGTTCCTGGCCGGTGAGCCGCTGGACGAGCCGACTGCGCACTGGATCAGCGAGGCGCTGGGCAAGCCGATCATCGACAACTACTGGCAGACCGAAACCGGCTGGCCGGCGTTGACCCTGCTGCCGGGCCTGGAGATGAAGCCGGTGCGCTTCGGCTCGCCGGGCTTCCCCAATCTCGGCTACCGCATGAAGGTGATCGACGAGAACACCGGCGAGGAAGTGGCACCTGGGCAGAAAGGCGTGCTGGTGATGACCCCGCCATTGCCGCCAGGCTGCATGAGCACGGTGTGGAACGACGACGGTCGCTTCCTGCAGAGCTACTTCAGCCACTTCAAGGAGCTGCTGTACAGTTCGCTGGACTGGGCCATCCGTGATGACGACGGCTACACCTTCATCCTCGGGCGCACCGACGATGTGATCAACGTGGCCGGGCATCGCTTGGGCACGCGCGAGATCGAAGAGGCCATCTCCAGTCATCCACGCGTGGCCGAGGCGGCCGTGATCGGGGTCAAGGATGAACTGAAGGGGCAGGTGCCGCTGGTGTTCGTCACCCTCAAGCAGGGGCTCGATGGCGAGGATCCGGCGCCGGTGGTGGCCGAGATGATGGCGACGGTGACCACTTCACTGGGTGCGGTGGCGCGCCCGGCGCACGTGCACGTGGTCAACGCATTGCCCAAGACCCGCTCCGGCAAGCTGCTGCGGCGCTCGTTGCAGGCGCTGGCGGAGCAGCGCGACCCGGGTGACCTGTCGACGCTGGACGACCCCGGCGCGCTGGAGGAGATCCGCCGGGCGCTGGGGCGCTGACCCGGTAGTGCCGGCCAGCGGCCGGCACTACCCAAGCCTGCCAGGACTTGCGCTAAGCTCGCCCTGTCATCGGTCTGCAACAGAGCCTGCGCTTCGGGGAAGCTGCGCAGGCTTCGACGGTGGCAACCAGGGGGCGTGCCCGGCACGGGCGCGCTGGCATTGCGCATCGAGGATTGGGGGGATGCATGGCATTGCTGCACGCCAAGACGGCCGCTGGCCGTCAGGAAATCGAAGACCGCAGCCGGCGCTTGCCGGCGGCACTGCGTTCGATTCTGTTGATGGTCGATGGCCATCGCGATGACAACGAACTGCGTGGCTTGTTCGAAGGCCTGCGCGCACCACCGGATGCACTGGAACAACTGGTCGCGCAGGGCCTGATCGAAGCCATCGGTGGCAGTGCCGAGGCACCACCGACGCGTGGCATCAGCAGCGGCCGCGAACAGGACCCGGCGCTGTATCAGCACCTGTACGCGGCCATGAGCGATGCGGTGCGTCGCCATCTGGGTCTGAAGGGCTACTTCATGCAACTGAAGATCGAGCGCTGCACCGATGCACTGGCACTGGAGCGGCTGTGCCCGGAACTGCTGGCCGCCGTGGGCAAGGCGCGCAGCCCGGCGCTGGCGCAGCGCTGGTGGCAGGAAACCCAGGCCGCGCTGGTGGATGCGGGTGGCGAGGTCGTACAGGCCTGAGCCACCGCGTAAAGTGACCGGTTCACTTCCCCACAAGGAGTCCCGCGTGCAGGACGACCACGACGACACCGACACCCCTGGCTGGGACGCGATCAACGCTGCGCTGGCGCCGTTGTATGCAGGCCAGGAACCGCGTCATTACGGCACTGCGCTGCCGTACACGCTGGGTGGGCAGGATCCGCTGGATGGCATCAGTGTGTACTGGGCGGATGCGCCGGTGCCGCACTGGCACTACATCACCTATGGCTTTTCCGAGTTGTACGCCAAGGAGAGCAGCGATGCCGACGCCAGTGGCTACGGTTTCGAGCTCACCTTCCGCCTGGCGGCCGTAGACGGTGAGAGCGCAGGCAGCACGCCGCCGGCGTGGCCGATGAACCTGCTGCAGAACCTGGCGCGCTATGTGTTCGGCAGCGGCAACGTATTCGAGGATGGTCACCACCTCAACGCCAACGGTCCGATCGCGCTGGAGACCGGCACCCGGCTGTGCCACCTGGCCTTCATTGCCGATCCGCAGTTGCCGGCACGTGATACCACCAACGGCCACCTGCAGTTCCTGCAGCTGGTCGGCTTGACCGATGAAGAAATGGAGGCGGTCAAGCGCTGGTCCACGCGCGGCGTGCTGCAGACGCTGCAGCCGGCGATGCCGCTGTGGATCAGTGACCTGCAGCGCGGCAATCTGCTGGACGATCCGGCGCTGGCCGCGCAGGTGCAGGCCGGCAGCGAGCGCGAGGGCTCCAGCACCGGCATGCTGTTCATCGAAACGCTTGATTGGCGACAGGAGGCCGGCATCACCACCCTGGTGCTGGGCGCCGGCCAGGTCGCCAGCGTGTGCGAACTGCTGCCGCTGCGCCTGCGCCATGGCAAATCGCTGGAACTGGTCAGCCGCGAACGGCAGTGGGAGTTCATTGCGGCCGGGGGCGGTGAAGCCGGCGAGGTGTCTGCCGACAGCGCGCGCTGGGCGCTGGATGCGACCGGATTGCAGGCGTTGGCGAACGTGCGTGCCGAACGCGGGATCTATCCGCTGACAGGCGTGCTGCGCATTGAAGTGGTGCCGACCTATCTGCGCGACGCCAAGGGTGAGGTGATCCGCCAGATCGGCTGAGATCCCGTTCCCCTGGAGTCAGTTCGGAGCCGCTCGCATCGCGAGCGGCTCCCCCTCATGCAGGGTCAGGCCAGTCCCTCGGCCTTCAGTGCGGCCTGCACGCCGGCGTCGGCGTCCATGCGCGCCTTGTAGGCGGCCAGGTTGTCCAGGCCGGACAGGTCGACCTTGGTGCCAGCGGCCCAGCGCAGGGTGATGTAGAAGTACGGATCGGCGTAACTGCGGAAACCGGCCAGCCACGGCTTGTCGGCCAGCTGCCTGTCAGCGGTTTCGAACAGGCCACGCAGGCGTTTGTGCGCAGCGGCGCGGATGGCGTCGAACTGGCTTTCGTCGGCGATGAACTTGCCTGGTGCGAACAGCGGCGAGAAGGCCGGATGCACGTCCGAATTGACGAAGGCGAGCCAACGGGTGGCTTCGGCGCGCTGGCGCGGGCTGCCGTCACCGCCGAGGCCGGCCTGCGGATAGCTGTCGGCGATATAGCCCATGATGGCGGCGTTCTGCAGCAGCACGAAGTCGCCGTCGACCAGCGCGGGTACCGCACCGGCCGGATTGATCTTGAGGAATTCCGGACCCTTCAGGGTGTCCTTGTTCAGCAGTTCAACCTCGAACGGCTGGCCGGTCCACTGCAGGGCGATGTGGTCGGCGGTGGAACAGGCACCGGGCTTGCTGTACAGCTTCATGGGAACTCCAGGTGATGCGGGCGGGAAGCGCCCACTATCCCAGAGCCTGCCGGCGGGCGGCAACGCTGCCGCCAGCACGGATCGTTACGACTGCCGTGGCTTGAGGTTCTGCACCTTATAGAAGGTGTGATCGCCGATGGTGGCCACCTGGTAGGCATTGCGCCAGTTCGGGCTGGCGATCGACAGCGCGGCGAAGTGGCTGGCACCCGGCACGATCTCGCGGCGCTCGCCGGCCGGCAGCGCCCAGTTGCGCTCGGCGTCGAAAGCGACGTTCATCGCTTCGCTCCACGCGGCGTCATTGCCCAGCTGGGTGCCGGGGGAGACGATGGTCGGCGCGAACTGCTTGCGCGCGGTGACCACCTGGCACATCGAGTCGCCCCACAGGCCACTGTCGAGGCGGCGCAGGGCGACCTCGGCGACGGCCTGCTGGCCGCGCAGGGTCTGGTCGCGGGCTTCCAGGTACACGGTGGTGCTCAAACACAATGAATCAGCGGCCGGCTGCGGCAACAACTGCGACAGCCAGAGAATCCAGGCCAGTTTCATATAACTCCTTGCTCCGTATGGGCCGCACCTCTTGGTTCCCGCAGCGGGGGCTGCGGGCCGGGGTACGACTTGGCGTCATGGGGAGGCGGCCATCGGGGCCGCCCCGTGGGCGGCCCCAAAAGAAACGATCAATACCGATCGAGGGGGCCGCGCCGGCTCACCGGAAACTGGCTGGTGAGCGGAAAGATGGCGCAAGGTAGGGGGGCATAGCCGAACGCATCATGAATCATCCGGCTTGACATTCAGGTTCGGCAGGGGTGACGAAAATCACATTCCGCTCCCCATTCAGGCACGCATCAGAGCGCGGCGGCAACCCGGCTGCCCTGGTCGATGGCCCGTTTCGCATCCAGTTCGGCGGCCACGTCGGCGCCGCCAATCAGCTGTGCGCTGATGCCGGCGGCCTGCAGTTCGGCCTGCAGTGCGCGGTTCGGCTCCTGCCCGGCGCAGATCACCACATGGTCGACCGGCAGCAGCTGCTCGCTGCCTTCGACGCGGATGCGCAGGCCCTCGTCGTCCACGCCGAGGTACTCGACGCCACCCAGCATGCGTACGCCCTTGGCTTTCAACGTGGCGCGGTGGATCCAGCCGGTGGTCTTGCCCAGCCGCGCCCCCGGTTTGCCGGCGCTCCGCTGCAGCAGCCACAGCCGGCGCGGCGAGGCCTCGGGCTGCGGCCGGGCCAGCGCGCCGCGGGCCTCGAAGGTGGCATCCACGCCCCATTCGGCCATCCAGCGCTGCGGGTCCAGCGACGGCGATTCACCGGCGTGGCTGAGGAACTCGCCGACGTCGAAGCCGATGCCACCGGCGCCGATGATCGCCGCATTGGCGCCGACCTCGACCCGGCCCAGCAGCACGTCCAGGTAGCTGACCACCTTGGCGTGATCGGCACCGGGGAAATCGACCCTGCGCGGGGTGATGCCGGTCGCCAGCACCACCTCGTCGAAGCCGGCCAGGCGGGCGGCGTCGGCACGGGTGCCCAGGCGCAGCTGCACACCGGTTTCGGCCAGTTTGTGCCGGAAGTAGCGCAGTGTCTCGTAGAACTCTTCCTTGCCCGGAATACGCTTGGCCACGTTGAACTGGCCGCCGATCTCCTCATTGGCATCGAACAGGGTGACCTGATGGCCGCGCTCGGCGGCGACGGTGGCACAGGCCAGCCCGGCCGGGCCAGCACCGACCACGGCCACCTTCTTCGGTGCGGTGGTCGGGCGGTAGACCAGCTCAGTCTCGTGGGCCGCACGCGGGTTGACCAGGCAGCTGGCCAGCTTGTTCTCGAACACGTGGTCCAGGCAGGCCTGGTTGCAGGCGATGCAGGTGTTGATCGCCTCGGCACGGCCGGCGCGGGCCTTGTTGGCCCATTGCGGGTCGGCCAGTAGCGGGCGCGCCAGCGACACCATGTCCGCACCGCCATCGGCCAGGATGCGTTCGGCAACGTCGGGCATGTTGATGCGGTTGGTGGCGACCAGCGGCAGCGCCACATGTGGCTTGAGCTTGGCGGTGACGCTGGCAAAGGCCGCACGCGGCACCGAGGTGGCGATGGTCGGAATCCGCGCTTCATGCCAACCGATGCCGGAATTGATGATCGTGGCACCGGCGGCCTCGATGGCCTGTGCCTGCTGCACGATCTCCTGCCAGTTGCTGCCGTCCTCGACCAGGTCCACCAGCGACAGGCGGTAGATGATGATGAAGTCCGGACCGCAGGCTTCACGGATGCGGCGCACGATCTCCACCGCGAAGCGCATGCGCTGGCTGGCGTCGCCGCCCCAGCGGTCGCTGCGCGTGTTGGTGCGCGGGGCGATGAACTCGTTGATGAGGTAGCCTTCCGAGCCCATCACTTCCACGCCGTCGTAGCCGGCCTCGCGGGCCAGCTTCGCGCTGCGCGCGTAGTCGGCGATATGCCGTTCGACGCCGCTGGCCGACAGCGCGCGCGGCGTGAACGGGTTGATCGGTGCCTTCAGCTTCGACGGTGCCACCGACAACGGGTGGTAGGCGTAACGGCCGGCATGCAGCAGCTGCAGGCAGATCTTCGCGCCGTGCTGGTGCGCGGCGGCGGTGAGCTGCCGGTGCGGGCGCACCTCCCAGGGCCAGGACAGCTTGCCGCCGAACGGCTTCAGCCAGCCGACCACATTCGGTGCGAAGCCACCGGTGACGATCAGGCCGACGCCACCCTCGGCGCGCTCGGCGAAGTAGGCCGCCAGCCGCGGGAAATCGCGTGCACGATCCTCCAGGCCGGTGTGCATCGAGCCCATCAGTACGCGGTTGCGCAGCTGGGTGAAGCCCAGGTCCAGCGGGGTGAACAGGTGGGGATAGGCGCTTTCGTTGGCTGGCGACATGGTCGATACGCTTGCGTACGGAAGCGCGCAGCGTGCCGCGAAACGGCGGCCGGAGCAAGGGCTGCTTCGCTGGTAGTGCCGGCCGCTGGCCGGGTACGCTCGGCACATGCGTGCTGTCGCTCCCGCAATTCGCTGCGCGAACCGCGGGCCCCACTTACGGGCTTCCACGCCCCCGCGCCTGCGGCGCTGCCCCCGAACTCCGGGGGCGGTAGTGCCGGCCGCTGGCCGGCATCCCGATCAGCTCAGGGTGATTGCGGTTGCCGGCCAGCGGCCGGCGCGACCGGCGACGGCCGACCAATGCCGAACCAGCCCAGCGTTACTCCGCACAGCGGACCGATCAGCAGGGCGAAGGCCAGGGTGCCGAGGCCGACGTTGCCGCCCAGCCACCAGCCCAGCAGCAGCACGCTGCCCTCGATCAGGCTGCGCACCTTCCAGATCGGCCAGCCGGTGCGGGCGTGCAGGCCGGTCATCAGACCATCGCGCGGGCCCGGGCCGAGCTTGGCGCCGATGTACAGGCCGGTGGCCAGGGCGACCAGCAGCATGCCGGCGCAGAACATCGCCAGCTGCCAGCCAAGGCCGACGGCCGGCGGCAGCAGCCACAGCCCGAACTGCGCGGACGGGCCGATCAGCAGCACGTTGAGCACCGTGCCGACGCCCGGCTTCTGCCGCAGCGGCCACCACAGCAGCAGCACCAGAGCACCGATCACGTTGGTGGCGAGGCCGAACGAAAGCGGAGTCTGTGCGGCGATGCCCTGTGACAACACATCCCAGGGGGCGACTCCGATCGCGGCACGGATCATCAATGAGGCGCCGAAGCCGTACAGGAACAGGCCGACGATCAGTTGCAGAAGGCGCAGGGGCAGGGCGGAGGGCATGACGGGGCTCGGGGGAGGAGGATCTGTTCCCACCCTAATCGCGATTCAGTCACATCCATAGATACAGATGGCGGCCAATCCGACCGCACAGGTGGATGCGCCGCGCCGGCGTCAGTCGTCCCAGCCTGCCAGCGCCAGCTTGCCCACCGTGCGGCCGCTGGCCAGGCGTTGATGCGCGCTGTCCAGGTTGGCAGCATTTATCCTGCCCAGCGTTTCGCTGAGGGTGCCGCGCAGCTGGCCGGCGTCGATCATGCTGGCCGCGCGGCTGAGAATCCGGTGCTGTTCGATGCGGTCGGCGGTGCCGAAGCGCGCGCGCGCGAACATGAATTCCCAGTGGATGCCGATGCACTTGGCCTTGTAGGGATCGCCGATGCGCAGCGCGCCGCGCGGTTCGACGATCAGGCCGACATGGCCCTGCGGTGCCAGCAGCTGGCCCAGCTCATCCCAGTAGTGGTCGGTGTCGGCCAGGTTGAGCGCGACCTGTACCGCATCGATGCCCAACGCCTGCAGCTGCGGGAGCAGCGCCTGCCGGTGGTCGATCACATGCTGGGCGCCCATCTGCCGGCACCAGTCAACCGAGGTTTCGCGGGACGCTGTGGCGATCACCTCGAAGCCTGCGTGGCGGGCCAGCTGGATCGCCATCGAGCCGACGCCGCCTGCGCCGCCGATCACCAGCAGGTGCTGGCCGGCATGACGGCGGTCATCCAACTGCAATGGCATGCGCTGGAACAGCAACTCCCAGGCGGTGAGCGTGGTCAGTGGCAGGGCCGCGGCTTCGGCGAAATCCAGCGTGGTCGGTTTGCGTGCGACCAGGCGTTCATCCACCCACTGGTACTGGGCGTTGCAGCCCGGGCGAGTGACATCGCCTGCGTAGTAGACCTCGTCACCGGAGGCGAACAGGCTGGCCTCGTCACCGATCGCCTCGACCACGCCAGCGGCATCCCAGCCGAGTACACGGGGCGTTGCGAGCGTGGCCGGATCGGTGGCAGCGCGCTGCTTGCCGTCGACAGGGTTGACCGAGACCGCTTCCACCCGGACCAGCAGATCGCGGCCACGCGGAGGCAGCGGTGGTGGCAGGCGGACATCACACAGGGAAGGGGCGGATTCACGACTCAGGGCGACGGCTTTCATCTCGGCTCCGGCTGGGTTCGTGGTCCCATCATAAGGTTCCTCACCTTTCAGCAAGTGCGCTGAACCACGCGGCGCGTCCGCTTGCGCAGTATGTCGTTTTTGCCACTTAAACCCCGTCAAACCCTTGCAGCGTGCGGGTCTTGCGGATTTTCATCATCCTGTATAGGGTTTCAACGTCGGACCGGTGGAGGGTCGGGCGCGATACTTCACATGTTACGGGACTGTTAACATGACCTTCACCCGCCTGAGCATAATGTTCGCGGCGGTGGCGTGCTGAATCGGCTGTCGTACATCGACGCAGTAGTGCTGGCCCATGCCTCTACCGGTTTCATACCCCCGAAATAGGAGCTGTACTCAATGAACAAGAAGATCCTTACTGCCGCGCTGCTGGGTGGTCTGGCTTTCGCCCAGGCTGCGTCGGCGCAGGAGTTCGATGACCGCTGGTACCTGACCGGTTCGGCCGGCTTCAACTTCCAGGACAACGACCGTCTGACCAATGACGCTCCGTTCGTGACCCTGGGCCTGGGTAAGTTCATCAGCCCGAACTGGTCGCTGGACGGTGAGCTGAACTATCAGAACCCGAACTTCGATTCGAACAAGGACCTGAACTGGTCGCAGTACGGCGCCTCGCTGGACCTGCGTCGCCACTTCATCAAGGAAGGCCGCGGCTGGAACCCGTACATCCTGGGTGGCCTGGGCTACCAGAAGTCGGAAGAGCAGTACCCGGCCCTGGACAACAACGGCCCGCGCAAGCGTAAGGACGGCAACTTCGCCGCCAAGGTCGGCGTTGGTCTGCAGACCACCTTCGAGAAGCGCGTTGCTGTCCGCGCCGAAGTTGCCTACCGCGCTGACTTCGACGACCAGAGCATCGCCGCACGCGATGAAAGCTGGTTCGGCGACGTGCTGGCTTCGGTCGGCGTCGTGATCCCGCTGGGCCCGGCTCCGGTCGCGGCTGCTCCGGCTCCGGCTCCGGTTGCCCCGAGCTGCGCCGACCTGGATGACGACGGTGACGGCGTCAACAACTGCGACGACAAGTGCCCGAACTCGCAGCCGGGTCAGACCATCGGTCCGGACGGTTGCCCGGTGCCGGTCTCCATCGACCTGAAGGGCGTCAACTTCGACTTCGACAAGTCGAACCTGCGTCCGGACGCCGTGGCGATCCTGAGCGAAGCCACCGAGATCCTGAAGCGTTACCCGGATCTGCGCGTTGAAGTTGCCGGTCACACCGACTCGAAGGGTACCGACGCCTACAACCAGAAGCTGTCGGAGCGTCGCGCCACCGCCGTGTACAACTACCTGACCAAGAACGGCGTTGACGCCGGTCGCCTGGTCGGCCCGATCGGCTACGGCGAGAGCCGTCCGATTGCTCCGAACACCAACCCGGATGGTTCGGACAACCCGGAAGGTCGCGCCAAGAACCGTCGTACCGAGCTGAACGTCCAGAACTAAGTTCTGACGCTCTGCAAGTAGGACACAGCAGGACCCGGCTTCGGCCGGGTCTTGTTGTTTCTGCGGCCCGGAATCCGGCTTTTCCACCGCGATGACGACCGTTCGTCGGTATTTTGTTCGTAAAACCAATGAGTTGCCGTATTCATTGAAAGTGGCGCTTGAAAGATGACGCGGCATTGCTAAACTCGCCGCGTCACTTCCTTCCGTGGATGTCCCTCATGCTGCGCTCTGCATCGGCCGCCGTCCTGGCACTGGCCCTGGTTCCCGCCGCCCACGCTGCGGTCGATTGCTCGGTCAACACCAGCGCCTCGCCGCTGCCGCTGCCGGCCACGACCATCGCACCGGTGGCCGACGAGCTGTACATCCGTGGCAACCAGCTGGGCATGCCGGCTGGCGTGCTCAGCGGCAATTACGACCCGTCGCAGTCGCTGGACCAGGTGCTGCAGCGTCTGCGCATCGATGGCTGCCAGAACATCGCCAAGGCCATTCCGAGCGCGCCGGCGGTGAAGCCGAACGATCCGGCGGCCTACAAGCCGCAGACCGAGTTCGACAACACGCCGTGGCGCTTTGACATGAGCCAGAACGGCAAGCGCATGACCGCCGAAGAATTCGACGCCTGGATGAAGGCGCGTGGTGTGCGCGTGGTCAAGGCGCGTCCGGCTCCGGCCGCCACCCCGGCTGCGGCCGAAGCACCGGCTGAGACCAAGCCGGTCGACAAGAAGTAAGCGCCGCGGGGAGCAGAGGCTTGCGCACGCACCGCCCACCTGCCGCCCCCGCCGCCC
>NZ_JAPTFX010000149.1:0-11651 GCF_030985895.1 Stenotrophomonas sp. Sm6012
AAATGATCCTTCGGATCATTTGACGCTGCGCAGGTGGTTCGGTCGATTCGGCGGGCCCGGCGGTCGGCGCTTGTTGAACGGCGGCTGCCCGCGCCAGTAGCGGATCAACAACCAGCCGAACAGCATGCCGCCCAGGTGCGCGAAATGGGCGACACCGGGCTGCCAGCCGGCCATGCCCAGCACCAGTTCACCCACGCCGAACAGGATCACGAAGGTCCGTGCCTTCATCGGGATCGGCGGGAACAGCAGCATCACCCGCTGGTTGGGGAACAGCATGCCGTAGGCCAGCAGCAGGCCGAACACGCCGCCGGAGGCGCCCAGCACCGTCGCCGGGTTCTCCAGCAGCGTCCCGACCAGCAGCTGGCAGACGCCGGCACCGGCCACGCAGACCAGGTAGTACAGCAGGAAGCGCTTCTCGCCCCAGGTCTGCTCCAGCGGCGCGCCGAACATGAAGACTGCCAGCATGTTGAAGAACAGGTGGCCGAAGCTGCCATGCAGGAAGCCATAGGTCAGCAGCTGCCACGGCTGGAAGTTGCCGCCCGGCGAGAACGCGTCGAAGCCCTGCTGCAACGGCTGCAGCATGAACGGTTCGAAGGTCTGCATGCCGAGCAGGAACGGCTGCTGCAGCAGGAACAGGATCGCGTTGGCGATCAGCAGGGCCTTGGTGACGGTTGGCAGTCGCGGGAACATGGGAGCACCGGCATGGAACGGCCTCCATCATAGCCGCAGCACCCTGCCTTGTTGGCGACCGCCAGGCACGGACTGTTCAGTCGCCAGCCGCGCTCAGCCCGGCCCCCACACCGCCGCATCCAGCGCCGCGGCCGGATCGGTGGCCGGCATCCGCACCCGGCCGTTCTCCACCACCACGCCTTCGGCGCGCAGCCGCTGCGATTGCTCGCGCCAGCCGGCCGAGCCTTCTTCCATGGCGATGCGCCCATCCGAGCGCAGCACGCGATGCCAGGGCAGGTCCGGGTCGTCGTTCTGGCCGAGGATGCGCGCGGTCAGCCGGGCCCGCCCGGGCAGGCCGGCACGCATCGCCACCTGCCCATAGCCCATCACCTGCCCCGCCGGGATGGCGCGGATCACCGCCAGGATGCGCGCACGCGCCTGCTCCGGCGTCAGCGCCGCAGGCGGGTCACCAGCAGTACGCCGATCAGCACCAGCACGGTGCCGGCGATCTGCGCCGGCCCCATCGGTTCGTCGAGCAGCCATAGGCTCATCACGATGGTGGAAACAGGGCCCAGCATACCGACCTGTGCGGCCAGCGACGAACCCACGCGCTGCACCGCCAGCATGATCGCCAGCACCGGCAACACGGTGCACACGGTCGCGTTGACCAGCGACAGCCACTGCACCGGCACAGGCGCCTGCCACAGCAGCGGCAGCGGATGGGTGACCGCGAAATGCAGCAGCACCAGCACGCTGGCGACACAGCTGGCATAGGCGGTCAGCCGTACCGCGCCGATGCGCGCGACCACCTGGCCGCTGCCGAACAGGTACAGCGCGTAGCTGAGCGCACTGCCCAGCACCAGCAGGCTGCCGACGATGATCTGCCCGCCCTCGCGCTGCAGGTCGTGGCCGAACGCCAGCAGCACGCCCAGATAGCTCAGCACCAGCGCGCCGATCTGCCATCGGCCCGGTCGCTGGCGCGCCAGCAGCACGTTGATCAGCAGCACCAGGGTCGGGTTCAAGTACAGGATCAGCCGTTCCAGGGTCACGCTGATGTACTGCAGCCCCTGGAAGTCGAGCAGGCTGGACAGGTAGTAGCCGGTGAAACCCAGCCACAGCACGCGGGCGCGGTCGGCCCAGGACAGCGGCGCGGCCCGGCGCGCGGCCCACAGCGCCATCAGCACGAACAAGGGCAACGCCATCAGCATGCGCAGCGCGAGCAGCGTGGTGGCATCCACGCCGTGGCGCAGCCCGAGCTTGACGATGATCGCCTTGCCGGAGGCGGCGATGGCGCCGATCGCAGCCAGGCCAATGCCCCCCAGCGCGATGCGAGGGGAGGCGGTGGCGATACGGGAATCGGGGCTGGACATCTGGACAACAGCGGACCGCGTGGGCGGCCCGGAAAGGCGTGGGGGCGGCCATTGTCGCATGGGGGCGGCCGGTGCCCCGTAGAGCCGAGCCTACGCTCGGCTTCGCCATGCCTGGGCAAAAAGCAGCCGAGCATGGCTCGGCTCTACAACGGCCCAGCTCAGCGCATCAGCACCACTTCCTCGGCCGAGGTCGGATGGATCGCCACGGTGTCATCGAACTGGGCCTTGGTCGCGCCCATCTTGACCGCCACCGCGAAGCCCTGCAGGATCTCATCGGCCGCTTCGCCCAGCAGGTGGATGCCCACCACCCGTTCCTCCGGACCGGCGCAGACCATCTTGAACAGGCTGCGCTGGGTGCCGTTGGCCAGCGCCTGCAGCATCGGGCGGAAGCGGCTGTGGTACACGCTCACCCGCTCGAAACGCGCGCGCGCTTCCTCTTCGCTCATGCCCACCGCGCCCAACGGCGGGTGCGAGAACACCACGCTGGCCACATTCTCGTAATCCATCTTCGACTGCGGACGGCCACCGAACAGGCGGTCCATCAGCCGCCGCGATGCCGCCACTGCCACCGGGGTCAGGCCGACCTTGCCGGCGATGTCACCCACGGCATGCACGCTCGGCACGCGGGTGGTCTGCCACTCATCCACCTGCACCTGCTGGTGTTCGCCGATGCCGATGCCCAGCGCTTCAAGGCCCAGATCACGACTGTTTCCGCGCCGGCCGGTGGCGAAAAACACCGCATCGAACACACTGTCGAGCGGGCCGTCGTGGCCGAAGGCGCGCACGCGCTCGCCATCGCGCTGCAGCTCGCGCAGGCGGTAATCGAAATGAATCCTTACGCCCTGCTGCTTCAGGTTCTCGGCCAGCTGATCGGTCAGCTCGTAATCGAAGCGCTCCAGCAGACGCTTGCCACGCACCAGCAGGCTGACCCGGCTGCCCAGCGCCTGCAGCAGGCCCGCCAGTTCCACCGCAATGTAGCCACCGCCGATGATCGCCACCTCGGCCGGTGCCGCACGCAGGTCAAAGAAATCATCAGACACCAGGCCCAGTTCGGCGCCCGGAATGTCCGGCCGCAACGGATGCGCGCCGGTGGCGATCAGGATGTGTTCGGCGCTGTAGCGCACGCCATCGCTGCAGGCCACCGTATGCGCATCGAGCAGATGGCCGCGCGCCGGAATGCGCACCACGCCGGTCTCGTCCAGGCGCTTGTGGTAACTGGTGTGGATGTTGCTGATGTAGGCCTGGCGATGGATCACCAGTTCCTTCCACGACAGCGCCGGGCGGGCCTCGACATCGAAGCCCATCGCACTGGCCAGGCCGATGCGTTCGTGCAGGTCGGCCGCCAGCCACATCGCCTTCTTCGGCACGCAGCCGACATTGACGCAGGTACCGCCGAGTTCGCCCGGCTCCAGCAGTGCCACCCGCTTGCCATGCTGCGCGGCGCGGATCGCACCGGCCAGGCCGGCGGAGCCGCCGCCAAGGACGATCAGGTCGTAATCATAGGGTGCAGTGCTCATCGGAATCGCTCGGGTCGGTAAGGGGCAGGATCGATCGCTGGGGTACGGCCGCAGACGAGATCGGCGATCAGCTGGCCGGTGCCGGCGCTCATGCTGATGCCGAGCATGCCATGCCCCGCTGCAAGCCAGACGTGAGGATGCGCGGGCGCACGGCCGATCAACGGCACGTCGTCCACGCTCATGGGTCGCCAACCGCACCACTGCTCCTGCAACTGCGCCCCGCGTGGCGCGCGCAGGTAGTGGTCGGCGGCCTGCTGCAGCGCGCGCAGGCGGGTCGCGCGCAAGCTTGGATCGGCACCGGCGAATTCCATGGTGCCGCCCAGCCGCAGCGCTTCGCGCCAGGCGATCACGAACACGGAATGGTCTTTCAGCACCACCGGCCGCTGCGGCACCTGCGCCGGCCGCGACCAGGTCAGCGAGTAGCCCTTGCCAGGCTGGATCGGCACGCGCAGATCCAGCTGCCGTGCCCAGTGCCGCGACCACGGCCCGGTGGCCAGTACCAGCTCGCGCGCGGCCAGCAACTGCCCCTCCGCCTGCACGCGCACACCCTGTGCGTCATCGCTGAATCCCTGCACGTCCACCTGCTCGTCGATCACCACGCCCTGCGCGCGCAGCACGCGTGCCAGCTCGGCGGTGTAGCGATCCGGCCGCAGCTGCGCATCACCAGGAAAATGGATCGCACCGGCCAGGCGATCGTGGAAGGCCTGATTCGCGCGCGCATAGTCGGCACCCGGGATACAGGTCGTGGCGATGCCCTGCGCGTTCAGCGCCTCGCACTCGGCCACGTGGTGATCGAAGTTGCGAGCATCGCCGAACACGTAGTCCAGCCCGCGCGCATCAAATTCGCAGTCAAGCGCATGTGCCTGCACCCACTCGGCCAGGCGCTGCCGCGAATCATCCAGCAGCGCGCCACGTGCACGCGTGGACTGCAGCCAGTCGCGGGCGTTGCAGCGTGCACCAAACTGCAGCAACCAGCGCCACAGCGTGGGATCCAGCCGCGTGCGCACGTACAGCGGCGCGCGTGGATCGAGCATCCAGCGCAACGCGCGCCGCGGTACCCCGGGCGCCGCCAGTGGCGGTGCGTGGCTGGGGGTGATGGTGCCGCAGTTGCCATGCGACGTCGCCCCTCCGACGCGCCCGCGGTCGATCACGCGCACCTGCCGGCCCTGCGCGCGCAACGCGAGCGCGCTGGCCAGGCCGATGGCCCCGGCGCCGACCACGATCACGTCCTCGCGCGCCCTCGGCATCGATCAGCCCAGCCCGGCTCCGCGCCGCATCGGCGGCCACTGCCGGTAGGTCATCGCACGCCACAGCCATTCCATGGGCCCGAAACGGAAGTGGCGCAGCCACACGTGCGAGATGCCCACCTGCACGGCAAACAGCAGCAGCGCGAACAGCAGTTGCACGCTGCGCGGCATCATCTCGAACCTGCCCAGTCCGTAGTGGTAGAAGATCCAGGTGCACAGCAGCGACTGGCCGAGATAGTGGGTCAACGCCATGCGCCCGACCGGTGCCAGCCACGCCAGCCGCGTGCGCCAGTGCACGATCCACGCCAGGTAGCCCAGGCACATCGGCAGGCCGCCGACGGTCACCAGCGCCATCGCCGCCGTCACCGGCAGGTTGTACGTGCCCGGTGCCAGGTACGGTTTCCAGGCAACACCCAGCACCGTGACCAGCAGGCCCAGCGGCAGCGCGATCCAGCGCAGCGAGGCGTACAGGCGTGGGAAGCGTTCCGGGGTCGCCAGCGCGCCACTACCAGCGAACCAGCTGCCGATCAGGAACATGCCAAGTACTTCCGGGCCGGTGATCAGCAGCGCGCCCATCGAGGTGCCGAACTCGCTCAAGCGCTGCACCGTGGCCTGTCCCCAGCTGCCCTGCCCGTACACCTGCCGCTGCAGCGCGATGCTCTGCTGCGCTTCGCTGAGCATGCCCTGCACCTCGTCGGCCGAGGCCATCGACACCATCGCCCCGACCAGCAGCATCATCGCCACGCCGCCCAGATAGACGATCACGCCCATCCACGGCAGCCAGCTGCGCGGTGCCTCGCGGCAGGCCAGCAACGGTAGCGAGATCAGCGCGTACATCACCAGGATGTCGCCGGACCAGACCAGCAGCGCGTGGCACAGGCCGATCAGCAGCAGCCCGGCGCTGCGGCGCAGGTAGAACGGGGTGAAATTGCGTCCGGCCACGTCGGCGCGCTGCGCCATCACCGCGAAGCCGGCGCCGAACAGCAGCGAGAACAGGGTGAAGAACTTGCCCTGCACGAACACATAGACAAAGGCATCGGCCCAGTAGTCGATGCCCTGCCAGTGCACGTCGATGCCGGTGAACGCCAGGTCCAGCGGGCCACTGAAGGCCTCGATGTTCATCAGCAGGATGCCCAGCAACGCGGCACCACGCAGGATGTCCAGCACGGCGATGCGTTCGCCGGAAGCCATCGGCTGCAGGGAGTGAGAAGCGGCGTTCACGGGGCATCCGTTGGGCAGGTCCGCCATTATGCCGCCGGCCCACGCGCCATGGATGCCCGCGCCGTGTTCCAGAAACGCAACGGCCCGCCGAAGCGGGCCGCTGCTGCCATCACGATCGCGCTGCGATCAGTGGTGGTGGCCGCCGTCGCCGTGGACGTGGCCGTGGTCGATCTCTTCCTGGCCGGCTTCGCGCACATCGACGATTTCCACGTCGAAATGCAGGTCCTTGCCGGCCATCGGGTGGTTCAGGTCAACGTCGACCACGCTCATGCCGACCTTCTGCACGGTCACCGCGCGCGGGCCGAAGTTGGTCTGCAGCACGACCTGCTGGCCCGGGGCCAGCTTGGTGTTGCCGAAGTGCTTCTTCGGCACGCGCTGGGACAGGCCCTCGCGGCGCTCGCCGTAGGCATCGGCCGCAGTGACATCGACGCTGAAGGTCGCGCCGGCTTCCTTGTCCATCATGGCGTTTTCCAGGCCCGGAATGATATTGCCGTGGCCGATCAGGATCGCCAGCGGCTCGCCGCGGTCCTTGGACGATTCGATCGGCTCCTGGCCGACTTCGGAAACGGTGTAGTGGAAGCGGACAACGCGGTCTTTTTCGATCTTCATGCGCAACTCTGTCTGGATCTGCCGGAGGCAGGCGGGTTGGGGCGGGTTGTCGCCCGGCGGGGACGCCGCCATCATGACGGCCAATCCAAGGTGGCGCATTATCCGGAGATCATGCACATCACGCCAGTTTCGTCCGGCCTGCGCCGGCTCCTCGCCCCGGCCCTGCTGCTGGCCCTGCCCCTGCTGATGACCGCCTGTGGCGGCGGCAAGGCCACCCGGCCCTCGGCCCCCCCGCCGACCGCCCACTGGCCCAAGACCGTGCCGGACAACCCCGAGGCCGCCAACTCGGTGCTGATGCGTGCCATCAGCCTGGTCGGTACGCCCTACCGCTATGGCGGCAACACCCCCGATTCGGGCTTCGACTGCAGCGGCCTGGTCGCCTATGTCTACCGCGAGATGCTGGACCTGAAGCTGCCGCGCACCTCGCGCGACCTGGCGGCGGTACAGGGCCCGAAGATCGACCCGCAGCGCCTGGCCACCGGCGACCTGGTGTTCTTCGGCAGCCGCGGCAACGTCACCCATGTCGGCATCTATGTCGGCGAAGGGCGTTTCGTGCACGCGCCGAGCACCGGCGGCACGGTCCGGCTCGACTCGCTCAGCGGCCCTTACTGGAAGGACCACTACACGGGCGCGAAACGTGTCCTTCGCTAAAATGAACAGGCGATATGTTCAAAAATGTGACGCGCATCACTGTGGAACTAACGGATTACTAACGGAATTTTTAACTTATTGACGCTTTTACAAGGCATGATGCCCCATCGTTTTTTTCCTGTGACCGACGCGTGACGACTGACGACCTGAAAAGCGAAGGCCAGACTTCCGTATCTTCACGTAGTGCCCGCCCGCTGTTGCTTGGCCTGGCACTGTGTCTCACCAGCCTTCCGGCATGGTCGCAGACTGCTCCGAATCGTTCCGATGTGACTCCGGCCCCGGTGGCCGAGAGCCCCGCCCGACCGGCCGCCAAGGCCGAGGCCGCCGCTCCGCAGCGCAGCCGCGTCGATGCCGCCGCCAGTGCGACCCTGGCCGCCCTGCTGCCGCACCTGGCCGCCAACGACACCATTCCGCTGATGGACCGCTCGGCCGTGGTGGCCGGCGATCTCAGCCGCCTGCTCGCCAACTACGACACCAGCAGCGCCGCCAATGGCAGCGTTGTCGGTACCGCCGCCGACAACGGCAAGGTGCAGTCGCTGCTGCGCCGTGCGATGACCCTGCTGGGCACCCCGTACCGTTGGGGTGGCAGCAACCCCGACAGCGGTTTCGACTGCAGCGGCCTGGTCGGCTACGTGTTCCGCTCCGCCCTCGGCATCGAGCTGCCGCGCGTCTCGCGCGAGATGGCCCACGATGACAACGCCGAACTGATCAACGACCGCACCGCGCTGGCCGCTGGCGACCTGGTGTTCTTCGGCCGCAAGGGCCGCGTGGACCACGTCGGCATCTACGTCGGTGACGGCCGCTTCCTGCACGCCCCGAGCTCGGGCAAGGACGTGCGCGTGGACACCCTGCTCAGTGGCTACTGGGGCAACAAGTTCATGCAGGCCCGCCGGGTCGATCTCTGATCTGACCGGTTGGCGCGACCGCGCCGCCTGACACGAGAAAGCCGCTGCCCTGCAGCGGCTTTTTTGTTGGGCGCGCACGGTGGTGGGTGCCGACCTTGGTCGGCACTGCCTTCATCCATGCATGGCGTGGATCTACCAGGGCCTACCCTCTGCTCGGCACCGCATCAGCCACCCGCCAAGCAAAAGGCCCGCCGGGTCAGGGCGGGCCTTTCATATCGCTACGCAACCTCAGCCGCGTGGCGGTGTCGGGTCGGGGTCATCCACGCCCACATTGCCGGACGGGTTGTCGTACACCGCCTGGTCGAGCAACCCGGTTTCCTTGGCCACGATCACCGGCACCAGCATCTGGCCGGTCACATTGGTCATCGTGCGCATCATGTCCAGGATGCGGTCGATGGCATACAGGTAGCCGATGGTCTCCAGCGGCAGGTTGGCCGCGCTCAGCACCACCGTGGCCATGATCACTGCGGTGCCCGGCACGCCGGCGGTGCCGAAGCTGCCCAGCACCGAGGCGATCAGCACCACCACGTACTGTTCCGGGGTCAGCGGCACGCCGCTGTACTGCGCGATGAACACCGCGCACAGCGCCGGGTAGATCGCGCCGCAGCCGTCCATCTTGATGCTGGCCCCCAGCGGCACCGCGAACGAACCGTAGTCCTTGTTCACGCCCAGGTTGTGGGTGATCGAGCGCAGCGCCACCGGCATCGCCGCGAAGCTGGACGAGCTGACAAACGCCACCTGCATGCCCGGTGCCGCGCCACGGAAGAACTTCAGCGGATTCAGGCCGTGTGCCAGCAGCAGCGCGCTGTAGACCACCACGATGTGCAGCGCGCAGGCCACGTACAGCGCCAGCACGAAGTGGCCCAGCGGCAACAGCTTCTCGAACCCGTAGCTGCCGACCAGGCCGGCGATCAGGCCGAAGGTACCGATCGGGGTGACTTCCAGCACGAAGCGGGTCACCTGGATCATGATGTCGCTCATCTGGCCGACCAGCTTGCGCGCCTCGGTCACCTTCTCGCCCAGCTTGACGATGGCAAAGCCGACCAGGCCTGCGAAGAAGATCACCGGCAGGATCGAGCCGCGACCGGCGGCCAGCACGGTCTCACCGGCCGCGTTGACCTTGGTGCCGATGCCGGACAACGCATAGAAGACATTGGCCGGCACCACGTCCAGCAGCACCTGCACCACGCTGGGCACTTCGCGCGGCACATAGTTGCTGGCCATCGACAGCTGCAGGCCACCGGCGCCGGGCTGCAGCACGGTACCCACGCCCAGGCCCACGCACACCGCCAGCGCGGCGGTGATCACGAACCACAGGAAAGTGCGGCCACTGAGCGCGGCAACCGACTTCTGGCCGTGCAATGACGAGATCGCGTTGATGACCGCGAAGAACACCAGCGGTACCGCGATCATCTTGATCAGGGTGACGTACAGCTCGCCGAGCGGGCCGAACCACGTTTCCGCAGCCGGGCCCAGCGCCCAGCCGGCGAGCGCACCGAGCACGAAGCCACCGACCACGCGCTGCCAGAATGGAATCCGCAGCCAGGCAGAGACCAGCTTCATAGGCAATCCAGAGGGGAAGAAAGGGATGCTGGAACGATAGCCCAAGGCGGCCGGCAGAACGACCGCCCGGCCGGCAAATCAGTGTGTCATCGGCGTGCCTTGCGGGGCCGGGCATAATGAACGTCCCGTTACAGTTTGTGAGATCCCAGCGTCCATGCGTCGTTCCGTCTCCCTGTTGGCCGCCTGCGCCACCACCCTGCTGCTGGGCGCCTGCGCCAGCACTGCCCCCGCGTCCGCCCCGGCCGGCCTCAAGGTCGCTGTCGATCCCGTCGCCCACCCGGCCGGTGAGACCCCGCAGTGGTGGTATCGCAGCGGCGCCGCCCAGGCCGCCGCCAACGGTGCGATGTCCGGCAAGGCCAGGAACGTAATCCTGTTCCTGGGCGACGGCATGAGCCTGACCACCGTGGCCGCCTCGCGCATCTACGAGGGCCAGCAGAAGGGCGGTTCGGGCGAAGAAAACCTGCTGTCCTGGGAGCGCTTCCCGGCCACGGCGTTCAGCAAGACCTACAACACCGATTCGCAGACGCCGGATTCGGCCGGCACCATGACCGCCATCACCACTGGCGTGAAGACCCACATGGGCGCGATCGGCGTCAGCGCCGGCAGCCGCACCGACTGTGCCGACAGCCTGTCCAAGGGCCTGCTGACCTGGCTGCAGCTGGCCGACAGCGCCGGCCTGGCCACCGGCGTGGTGTCCACCGCACGCCTGACCCACGCCACCCCCGCCGCCACCTACGCGAACTCGCCCGAGCGCAACTGGGAAAACGACACCGACCTGACCGAAGCGGCCAAGGCGGCCGGCTGCAAGGACATCGCCCAGCAGCTGCTGTCGACCTCGCGCTATGGCCGTGGCCCGCTGGTCGCCCTCGGCGGCGGTCGCGGTGAATTCACCACCGTGGAAGAGCGCGATCCGGAATACGACGACAAGGTCGGCCAGCGCCTGGACGGCCGCAGCCTGGTGCAGGAATGGCAGCAGGCGCACCCGCAGGGTGCCTACGTCTGGAACAGCAAGCAGCTGGCCGCCGCTGCCAATGCACCGGCCATCCTCGGCCTGTTCGAGCCGGACCACATGCGCTACGAGTACGAGCGCCCGCAGGATCCGGGCGGCGAGCCGAGCCTGGCCGAACTGACCGCCGCGGCGATCAAGAACCTGGCCAAGCACCAGGAAGGCTACGTGCTGATGATCGAGGGCGCGCGCATCGACCACGCCAATCACAGCGGCAACGCCTACCGTGCCCTGACCGAGACCGTCGCCCTGTCCGACGCGGTGCGCGTGGCCAATGAACTGACCTCGGCCGACGACACCCTGATCATCGTCACCGCCGACCACTCGCACACGCTGAACTTCGTCGGCTACCCGGCACGCGGCAACCCGATCCTGGGCAAGGTGAAGGACAAGGGCGGCGAAGACGGTGCCGGCAAGCTGGACTACGCACTGGATGGCAATGGCCAGCCGTACACCACCCTGACCTATGCCAACGGCCCGGGCCACACCGGCGCCAGCAACCAGCAGCCGGCCGGCGCCAAGCGCTACCCGCACAACCCGAGCAGCTTCGAACCGGCCAATGGCCGCCCGAACCTGCGTGAGGTCGACACCGAGCACCCGGACTACATGCAGGAAGCGCTGGTGCCGATGAAGTCCGAATCGCACGGTGGCGAGGACGTCGGCATCTGGGCCCGTGGCCCCGGCAGCAAGGCGATCCGCGGCACGCTGGAACAGAACGCGATCTACCACATGATCGTGCAGGCCACCCCGGCCCTGCGCGAACGCCTGTGCCAGGCCGGCACCTGCGACGACAAGGGCGTGCCGGTGCAGCTGCCGGCGCCGACCGCCTTCGAGCGCAAGGCCGAGGCCAAGTGATCGCGCGGCAGGCCCGTCCTGCCTGCGCCAGGGGCCCC
>NZ_JAPTFX010000014.1:0-50158 GCF_030985895.1 Stenotrophomonas sp. Sm6012
GCCCCCATGGACGGGTTTACGGCGTCCCCGCAATCCGACACCGCCCCGCCCAGCCCACAGACAACCCAGAGCCGCTCTGGCATTTGACGTTGCTTCGGCGGGTGCAGGGCGCAGCCCTGCCGAACCCCCTCCTGCGGTAGGGTGGGCCGATGCCGCGCTGCAGCTTGGCGCCGCTGCATATTTGATTACACTTGAAACTTGTTTGCCCACGACTCCGGACACCCACCCATGAAGCTTGGTTCTTTGAAGGAAGGCGGCCGCGACGGCACCCTGATCGTCGTCTCGCGTGACCTGCGCCACGGCGTGCGCGCCACCGGCATTGCCGCCACCCTGCAGCAGGCCCTGGAGGACTGGAGCCGCATCGCGCCGCGCCTGAACGCCCTGTACGAATCGCTCAACGCCGGCGATGCCGACGGTGTGTTCGACCTTGACCCGCAGGCGCTGGCCGCGCCGATGCCGCGCGCCTATGAATTCGTCGACGGCAGCGCCTACCTGCCGCATGTCGAGCGCGTGCGCCGTGCCCGTGGCGCCGAGGTGCCGGAGAGCTTCTACACCGATCCGCTGATGTACCAGGCCACCAGCGCAGGCTTCTACGGCCCGCGTGATGCGGTCAAGGTGGTCAGCGAGGACTACGGCATCGACCTGGAAGCGGAGATCGTGGTCATCACCGACGACGTGCCGATGGCTGCAACGCCGGAACAGGCGGCGGGCCACATCCAGCTGGTCGGACTGGTCAACGACGTCTCGCTGCGCAACCTGATTCCGGGCGAACTGGCCAAGGGCTTCGGCTTCCTGCAATCCAAGCCGCGCTCGGCGCTGTCGCCGGTGTTTGTCACCCCCGACGAGCTGGGCGCTGCCTGGCAGGACAGCAAGGTGCACCTGCCATTGCTGACCCATATCAACGGGACGTGGTTCGGCGCGCCGGAAGCGGGCGTGGACATGCAGTTCAACTTCGCCCAGCTGGTCGCGCATGCGGCCAAGACCCGTCCGCTCGGCGCCGGCACCATCGTCGGCTCCGGCACCATCGCCAACGAGGACACCAGCAAGGGCGCCTCGTGCTTTGCCGAGCAGCGCGTGGTCGAGACCCTGCGCGATGGCAAGCCGAGCACGCCGTTCATGTCCTTCGGTGACGTGGTCCGTATCGAGATGCTCGATGCCGCTGGCAACAGCATCTTCGGTGCGATCGAGCAGCGCATCGAGCCGGCGGCCAAGCCCTGAGCATGGAGGCGGCAATGGAGATCCCGGTCGACGACGGCATCGCGCTGTACACCTACTGGCGATCCAGCGCCGCCTACCGCGTGCGCATCGCGCTCGAGCTGAAGGGCCTGGCCTGGGACGCACGGCCGGTGCACCTGGTGCGCGAGGGCGGCGAGCAGCACCTCGACGCCTATCGCGCGCTGAATCCGCAGCAGCTGGTGCCCACCCTGCTGCATGACGGGCACACGCTGACCCAGTCGTTGGCGATCGTCGAGTATCTGGACGAGCGCTTCCCGCAGGTGCCGCTGCTGCCGGCCGACGCCGCCGGCCGCGCGCGGGTGCGTGCGCTGGCCCAGCTGGTGGCCTGCGATATCCATCCGATCAACAACCTGCGGGTGATGCAGTACCTGGAGCGCAGCCTGCAGCTGCCAGCCGATGCCCGCACGCAGTGGACCCTGCACTGGATCGCCGAAGGCTTCGATGCCATGGAAGCGATGCTGGCCAGCAGTCGCGACACCGGCACCTTCTGCCACGGCGACCGCCCCGGCCTGGCCGACCTCTGCCTGCTGCCGCAGCTGTACAACGCCCACCGCTTCGGCCTGGACCTGACGCCGTACCCGACCCTGCGCCGCATCGAAGCCGCCTGCCAGGCGCTGGACGCCTTCGACCGCGCCCGCCCGGAAAACCAGCCCGACGCCGCCTGAAAGTAGAGGGGACCGGGGCGACTAAGTCGTCTGTGGCACAAACGACTTAATCCCCTCCGTCCCCTTTCTGCAGCAGCCGGGCCAGGTCATCGCGGAACAGGCGATAGGCCTTCTCGCGGCGTACGTCATCGCCTTGCCGCAGCACCCACGCCGGGTGCACGGTGGCGTAGCCGCGGGTGCCATCCTCCAGTGTGTGCCAGCGTCCACGGTCGCGCGACAGGTTGAAATCGCGGCCGAACACGGAGGCTGCCGCGGTTGCGCCCAGGCAGACGATGACCCGTGGCCGCACCCGCGCGATCTCGCCCATCAGCCACGGCCGGCAGGCCTGGATGTGGCGGCTTTCCGGACGCTTGTGCAGCCGGATCTTGCCGCGGCGCTCATGGTGGAAGTGCTTCACCGCGTTGGTCAGGTACAGCGTGGCGCGATCGATGCCCAGCTCGGCCAGGGCGCGGTCCAGCAGCTGCCCGGCCGGACCGGCGAACGGCAGGCCACGCAGATCCTCGGTATCACCAGGCTGTTCCCCCACCAGCATCACGCCGGCATCGGCCGGCCCCTGGCCGAACACGGTCTGCGTGGCGTTCTCCCACAGTGGGCATTGGCGGCAGGCGCTGGCCTGTTGCCGCAGATTCTGCAGGCTGCGGGTATCGGTGGCCGATATCGCCGCGTCTTCACGCAGGGGAATCCTGCGCTGCGGAGGCTGCGCGGGGCGATCATGCATTTCCTGCACGCGATCGCCTGCGTCGCGCACCAGGCGCGGCAGCAACTGCGCCTCCGGCAGGTGCCGCCAGTACTTGGCCGGCATCTCCTGCATCATCATCCGCGTATTGAGCCGGGCCGGATTGAAGATGCTGGCGTAGTAGGTCTGCCACAGGGCCTCGCGGGCGTCCTCGGCCGGGGCGTCCTCACGCCGTGCCCCTCGGCCAAAGGCAAGCGCCTGCCCATCCCACGCGACGCTGCGCGAGGGCGTCAGGATGGCCCAGCGCATGCCGGTGAAACGGCGCGCGAAGAACGGTGCCACCCGATCGACAATGTGGTGCTGGGGTTCGAACCACGCGATGAACGCCTCGGGCTGGCCGGGTACCTCGCGGAAACGAACGAACGCCTTCATCTTGTGCGTGTCGCGGCGGACGGCCTGGGCCAGTGCCATCGCACGCAGCACATCGGCATCGGCGGGGTTGGTCAGTACCGCACGTTCGCCATGGGTGATCCGCCACAGCAGCCGATACAGCAGTGACAGGCGCTGCGGCTCGCTATGGCACAGGCAGGTTGCGGCCAGGTCGAGGAATTCGCGCGGGACGTTGGGAGCGGTTGCACCTGCCGGCACCACTGCCTGCTGCACCGGCGGCGCATCCAGCAGCGACGCTTCGCTGCCTTCGAGCCAGTCCAGCTGCTCGGGTGGCACGCCGCGCAGCAATGCATCACGCGCGCCGTCGCGCCAGGCCTGCAGTGACCAGGCCGGGTCCACCCGCTGCGACCAGCGCTGCGCGTCAGGCTGCCGGCGGTGCATCGAACAGCGATCCCTGGCGCGGAGGCGGGGCCAGCTGCGCGCGCAGCGCGGCCGGGTCATCCAGCGCCTTGCGCGGATGGTGGTCGGCCAGCAGCACGAACGGCAGCAACTTGCTCATCGGAGCCTTCAGGCGGGCGATGTCGGCTACGCGCAGGCGCCCATGACGGCGCGCCATCAGCACGCGCTTTGCATTGCGCACGCCCAGGCCGGGCACCCGCAGCAGCATTTCCTTCGGCGCACGGTTCAGATCGACCGGAAAGCGTTCGGGATGGCGGATCGCCCAGGCCATCTTCGGATCGATATCCAGATCGAGCATTCCGCCCTGCGTGGTGTCGGTGATCTCGTCCACACCGTAGCCATAGAAGCGCAACAGCCAGTCGGCCTGGTACAGCCGGTGCTCGCGCTGCAGCGGCGGAGGCTGCAATGGCAGCTGGCGGCTGGCATCGGGAATCGGGCTGAACGCGGAGTAGTAGACCCGGCGCATGCGGTAGTTGCCGTACAGGCTGTCGGCGCTGGTCAGGATCTGCTGGTCACTGGCGCCATCGGCACCCACGATCATCTGTGTGCTCTGGCCTGCCGGCGCGAAACGGGGCGGCTTCGGCCGCGTGCTGCGGGTGACTGCCGGTGCCAGCCCGGCCGGTGCCTTGCGTGCCTCCTGCGCTTCCTCGATGCGCCAGCGCAGTTCGCCCATCGCGCCGCGGATCGAATGAACGGTCTTTTCCGGCGCCAGTGTGGTCAGGCCGGCCTCGGTAGGCAGCTCCACGTTGATGGACAGGCGATCGGCGTGGCGCCCGGCACTGGCCAGCAGCTCGGGCGAGGCTTCGGGAATCGTCTTGAGGTGGATGTAGCCAGCAAAGCGGTGCTCCTCGCGCAGCCGCCGGGCGACCTCCACCATCTGCTCCATCGTGTAGTCCGCATTGCGGATGATGCCGCTGGAGAGGAACAGCCCTTCGATGTAGTTGCGCTTGTAGAAATCCAGGGTGAGCGTGACCACCTCGTCCACGCTGAAACGCGCGCGGGCCACGTTGCTGGAAACGCGGTTCACGCAATAGGCGCAGTCGTAGACGCAGAAGTTGGTCAGCAGGATCTTCAGCAGCGATACGCAGCGGCCATCAGGTGTATAGCTGTGGCAGATGCCCATGCCTTCGGTGCTGCCGATGCCGCCGCTGGCACGCGAGTCGCGCTTCCCCGAGCCGCTGGAGGCGCAGGACGCATCGTATTTGGCGGCATCGGCCAGGATGGCCAGCTTGCGGATGGTTTCCATTGAGGAAACCTACGGACAGGGGGTCTCATCGGATGAGACACCTCCTGAACTCTTCAGAAAAAGGGGACGGAGGGAATCAAGTCGTAAGTGCATTTGCGACTTGATTCCCTCCGTCCCCTTTTTTCTAGAAGCCGTGGGTGATGCTGGGTGCGCCGGCCGAGAAATCCGCGTACGGGTCGTGCTCGCCGCTGCTGCCCTCGGACAGGCGGAACTTCAGGGCAAGGCCATCGCGCGAGTCGGCCGCGCGCAGCGCTTCCTCCTGATCGATGACCCCCGCCTTGGCCAGCCGGAACAGGCACTGGTCGAAGCTCTCCATGCCTTCTTCCAGCGAGCCTTCCATCGCCGCCTTGATCTCGTGCACCTGGCCGCGACGCAGCAGGTCGCGGATCATCGGCGTGTTGATCAGCACCTCGGTGGCCGGCAGGCGACGGCCCTCCTTGTTCTTCACCAGGCGCTGGCTGATCACCGCACGCAGGTTCAGCGCCAGGTTCATCAGCACGTTCTTGTGCGCGCTTTCCGGGAAGAAGTTGAGGATGCGCTCGATGGTCTGGTCGGCGTTGTTGGAGTGCAGGGTGGCCAGGCACAGGTGGCCGGTCTCGGCGAAGGCGATCGCCGCCTCCATGGTTTCCGCGTCCAGGATCTCGCCGATCAGGATCACGTCCGGCGCTTCACGCATGGCGTTCTTCAACGCGTTGTGGAAGGCATGGGTGTCCAGCCCGACCTCGCGCTGGTTGACGATCGACATCTTGTGCTTGTGCAGGTACTCGATCGGGTCCTCGATGGTGAGGATATGCCCGGTGGTGGTGCTGTTGCGGTGGTCGATCATCGATGCCAGCGAGGTGGACTTGCCCGAGCCGGTGGACCCCACCACCAGCACCAGCCCGCGCGGGGTCATGATGACGTCCTTCAGCACCTGAGGCAGGTTCAGCTCCTCGATGCTCGGGATGCGGCTGCGGATGGCGCGGATGACCATGCCGACCTCGCCCCGCTGCTTGAACACGTTGACGCGGAAGCGCCCGGCATCGGGCAGGGCGATGGCCATGTTGAGCTCCAGCTCGCGCTCGAACTGCGGCACCTGGCCTTCGTCCATCAGCGAGTAGGCGATCTTCTTGACCATGCCCGGCGGCAGGCCGGTATTGCCCAGCGGATAGAGCTTCCCCTCGATCTTGATGTAGACCGGTGCCCCGGTGGTCAGGAACATGTCCGAAGCGTTCTTTTCGGTCATCAGCTTCAGGAAGTAGCCGATATCCATTGCGAATTTTCCCCAACGAAACGGCCGACGCCCGTTGCCAGCACGGTGTCGGCTTGACGACAATGGCCGTGAACCGACAACCGGTACGGCCTCCCCAATGAAACGACTTAGCTTCGCACGAATGCGCCATGGCCTGTATGTGATGGCGTTTGCATTCGCACTGTCTGCCCCCGCCTGGGCGCAGGACGCCGCGCTGGAACTGGCGCAGGCCCGGCAGGCGGTGGACAAGGCCACCCAGGCCGATGCGGACCAATACGCCCCGGACCTGATCGGGCTGGCCCGCCAGGGACTGGAGCAGGCCCAGCGTGCCGCCGGCGACCGCCGCGAACGCAAGAACGCCCCGGCGATGGCCCTGCGTGCCGCCGCCGACGCCGACCTGGCGCGCGTCCGCAGCGAGGAAGCTACCGTCACCGCGCAGCTGCAGCTGCGCCGCAACGAGGTCAACCAGCTGCAACGCCAGCTGTCGACCGGGGAGGACCGCCGGTGAAGCCGATGACCGCCGCAACCCTGGCCGCGCTGCTGGCGCTGCCGACCCTGGCCGTGGCCGCCGACAACCCGATGGTGGCGCAGCTGAGCCAGCGCCTGATGGCCATCCAGGCCAATCCCGACACCGCTGAGCTGGGCGCCTTCGAGCGCATGCAGGCCCAGCAGGCGATCGCCACCCTGGACAAGGCCAAGCGCCGCGACCAGGAACTGGCCACCTATCTGGCCGAGCGCCGGGTGGAGATCGCCGAGACCGCCGTGCGTACTGCGATGGCCGCGCGTGAGGTCGACCGCCTGGAACGTACCCGCAGCGATCTGCTGATCGAGGCCAGCCGCCGCGATGCGGCCCGCGCCCGCCAGGAAGCGGAGCAGCTGCGCATGCAGGCGCAGATGCAGGCCGAGGAGGCCGAGCGCCTGCGCCAGGCGGCCGAGGCCGAGACCCTGGCCCGTCAGGACGCCGAGAACGCTCTGACCAGCGTGGCCGGCAAGCAGCAGCAGCGCCTCAGCGCCGCCCAGCAGAACGCCGCCAAGCTGGCCCGCGAGGAAGCCGAGCTGGTGTCCGGACAGAAACTGCCGGGCTCGAAGTTCGATGGCCGCGGCGAGGTCTTCACCTTCAATGGTGATGCGTTCGCGGCAGGTGCCTCCAGCCTGTCCGGCGGCGCCCGCAACCAGGCCAAGGCACTGGCCGAGTACCTGAACATCGGCAAGAAGGGCCGCCTGCGCATCGAGGCCTACGACAGCGCCAATGGCGTGGGCCAGAAGCGGGCCGAAGCACTGCGTGATGCCCTGGTCGCGGCCGGTGTTGCCAGCAACCGGATCCAGGTCAGCGGCAAGAAGGCGGCCTCCACCCGGGCGCGCTCGGCCGAGGTCATCATCGCCCCGTAATTGATTGATATTGTTTGTTTTTCGTTGCGATGAGCATTCAGCCTGAACCCCGCCCCGGCGGGGTTCGGTCTTTTTGACGCAGGGGCTTGAACCCCGCCCGGAGCAGGCGTAGGGTCAATCGTCCGGGACGCAATGCCGCGGACCGGACGATGGGAGGGCCGGGCCGATGCAAGCAGGGCGCGAACCGCAGCAGATCGACGTGCGCAGGCCAGTGCCGCAGGTCGTTGCAGGCGTCCAGGTGGCCATCGACCGGCACTCCTCCATGAACAACGCCCCGTGCCTTGCGGCCGGGGCGTTCGTGTATCTGTCGAAGGAGGTCCATCATGTTTGAAGATCAGCCCCAGAGCGAGATCGACGCACGTCGCGCGCGTGATCCGGAGTTCAGGGCACTCCATGACCAGCACCGCAAGTTGAACAAGAAGTGCATGGACGCGGAGTTGGGCGTACTCCCGATCGATGATGTCACCCTGGGTCGCATGAAGCGCGAGAAGCTGCTGGCCAAGCAACGACTTCTGCGAATGTACGAAACACCGCTCCCGATGACGTCCCCCACGCTTTGACGCACTCCGTCGCGCCTGGAACGGCGTGACCCGGCCAGTGATGGCCCCGCCGGGCGCTCCTGCCCCGGCATCGCGGCACCGCCGATGAGGCGGCCGCGCCAAGGCACCACAGGCGGTGGTGCCTTGGCCTGCAGGCACAACTCACCGATGCGGGCGGTACCGGTCTCCTCGTCGATCCGGGGCCGCCCGCATCTCTTTCGGGGTGGGCGGCCGGGTAGGCCGATTCCGACCTGACATTTCAACGTCATCCAGCGGATAATCATCGGTCCTGCCCCGTGCGGCGCGAACCGACAGCCCCCGAATGCCCATCCATTCTTCCGTCCTCGAACTCATCGGCCAGACCCCGATCGTCAAGGCCCAGCGCCTGGACACCGGCGTCTGCGAGCTCTATCTGAAGCTCGAGAGCGCCAACCCGGGCGGATCGATCAAGGATCGCATCGGCCTGTCGATGATCGAGGCAGCGGAACAGCGGGGAGATCTGAAGCCGGGCGCGACCCTGGTCGAGGGCACCGCCGGCAACACTGGCCTGGGCCTGGCGCTGGTCGCCCAGCAGAAGGGCTACAAGCTGATCCTGGTCGTTCCCGACAAGATGAGCCGCGAGAAGATCTTCAACCTGAAGGCGATGGGCGCCGAAGTGCGCCTGACCCGCTCGGACGTGGCCAAGGGCCACCCCGAGTACTACCAGGACCTGGCCAAGACCATCGCCGAGCAGACCCCAGGCGCCTACTTCATCAACCAGTTCGGCAACCCGGACAACCCGGCCGCGCACGAGTTCGGCACCGGCCCGGAGATCCTCGAGCAGATGGGCGGCGATCTGGACGCCATCGTGTTCGGCTGCGGCAGCTCCGGCACCATGACCGGCCTGTCGCGCGCGTTCGCCAAGCTGTCGCCGAAGACCGAACTGGTGCTGGCCGATCCGGTCGGCTCGATCCTGGCCGAGTACATCAATGAGGGCAACCTCAACGACAAGTCGGGCAGCTGGCTGGTCGAAGGCATCGGCGAGGACTTCCTGCCGTCGATCTCCGATTTCAGCCGTGTCACCAAGGCCTATGCCATCAGCGACGCCGAGAGCTTCCACACCGCGCGCGAGCTGCTGGGCAAGGAAGGCATCCTGGGTGGCTCGTCCACCGGCACCCTGCTGGCCGCCGGCCTGAAGTACTGCCGCGAGCAGACCACGCCGAAGAAGGTGCTGGTGCTGGTGCCGGACACCGGCAACAAGTACCTGTCGAAGATGTACAACGACTACTGGATGCTGGACAACGGCTTCCTGCAGCGCCCGCAGCACGGCGACCTGCGTGACCTGATCCTGCGCCCCTACGGCCAGCGCGACACCGTGGTGATCGGCCCGAACGACCTGCTGACCACCGCCTACCAGCGCATGAAGCTGTACGACGTCTCCCAGCTGCCGGTGATGGACGGCGATCAGCTGGTCGGCATCGTCGACGAAAGCGACGTGCTGCTGCACGTCTATGGCGATGAAGCGCGCTTCCGCGACACCGTCGCCACCGCGATGGTCAGCAAGCTGGACCGGTTGGACGTGAAGTCGCCGATCGAGGCCCTGCTGCCGGTGTTCGACCGTGGCCAGGTGGCGATCGTGATGGACGGAAACAGCTTCCTGGGCCTGATCACCCGCATCGACCTGCTGAACTATCTGCGCCGTCGCGTGCAGTAAGCCGAAGATCCCTGTAGATCGTCACAGATCGCCACTGAATTCCGGTTTATCTGCGTCAAAGGTCGTTAAGGCCTCGCTGGTAGACTCCCGATCCTTTGACGGCGCCGCAGGTCGGCGCCATTCAGGAAACGACATGTCCCACCCTTCTTCGCCCGACCGGGCACTGGCCTTGGCCACCCTGGCCATCCACGGCGGCCAGTCGCCGGACCCGAGCACCGGCGCGGTAATGCCGCCGATCTACGCCACCTCGACCTATGCCCAGTCCAGCCCGGGCGAGCACCAGGGCTTCGAGTACTCGCGTACCCACAACCCGACCCGATTCGCCTACGAGCGTTGCGTGGCGTCGCTGGAAGGCGGCACCCGCGGCTTCGCCTTCGCCTCGGGCATGGCGGCCAGCTCCACCGTGATCGAGCTGCTGGATGCCGGCAGCCACGTGGTGGCGATGGATGACATCTACGGGGGCAGCTTCCGCCTGTTCGAGCGCGTGCGTCGGCGCACCGCCGGGCTGGATTTCAGCTTTGTCGACCTGACCGATCTGGCTGCGTTCGAGGCATCGATCACGTCGAAGACGAAGATGGTCTGGATCGAGACCCCGACCAACCCGATGCTGAAGATCGTCGACATCGCCGCGGTCGCCGCCATCGCCAAGCGCCATGGCCTGATCGTGGTGGTGGACAATACCTTTGCTTCGCCGATGCTGCAGCGTCCGCTGGAACTGGGTGCCGATCTGGTCCTGCATTCGGCCACCAAGTACCTCAATGGCCATTCGGACATAGTCGGTGGCATGGTCGTGGTGGGCGACAACGCCGAACTGGCCGAGCAGATGGCCTTCCTGCAGAACTCGGTGGGGGGCGTGCAGGGTCCGTTCGACAGCTTCCTGGCCCTGCGTGGCCTGAAAACCCTGCCGCTGCGCATGAAGGCGCACTGTGCCAACGCGCTGGCGCTGGCGCAGTGGCTGGAGAAGCACCCGGCGGTGGAGAAGGTGATCTACCCGGGCCTGCCGTCGCATCCGCAGCACGGACTCGCCGGCAAGCAGATGGCCGGCTACGGCGGTATCGTCTCGATCGTGCTCAAGGGCGGTTTCGAGGCGGCCAAGCGTTTCTGCGAGAAGACCGAGCTGTTCACCCTGGCCGAGTCGCTGGGCGGCGTGGAGAGCCTGGTCAACCACCCGGCGGTGATGACGCATGCCTCGATCCCGGTGGCGCGCCGCGAACAGCTGGGCATCAGTGATGCGCTGGTGCGGTTGAGCGTGGGTGTTGAAGAGCTGGGGGATCTGCAGCTGGATCTGGAAAGGGCACTGGTTGCAGCGCACTAGTACTGCCGGCGCAGAGAGGGCGCATGCGCTTTGCTTCATGCGCCCCGCCTGGACAGGGCGCTGCATCCAGGCACCGATGCCTGTCTGCAATTGATTGGAACTTTGGAGTTGGCTTGATGGCACAACAATTTAGTGGGTCTCTGCTGAAGCTCGGCCGGACCCTGGTTGACAATCGCGATCTGATTGTCGGCCTGTCACGGCGCGAGATCGAAATCCGCTATAGAGGCGCGACCATGGGCGTCCTTTGGGCGCTGTTCAATCCCATGATCATGCTGGGCGTGTACACCTTCTTCTTCACTGAAGTACTTCGTTCGAAGTGGCAGGGTATCGCGCAGCAGTCGAGCATCGATTTCTCCCTGGTGCTGTTCCCGGGCCTGCTGGTGTTCACGTTCTTTTCCGAATGCGTGGCCAAGGCGCCAACGCTGATCCTCACCAATCAGAGCTACGTCAAGAAGATCGTGTTCCCTCTGGAGCTGCTGCCGATCATCAATCTGATCAGTGCCCTGTTCCATGCATTGATCGGATTTGTGATCTGGGTTGTGTTCTATCTCGTCATCAAGGGCGGATTGCACGCGACTGTACCTCTGGTGGTTCTGCCGCTGATTCCGCTTGGCATTCTCACCCTCGGGATCTGCTGGAGCCTTGCAGCCCTCGGCACCTACGTTCGCGATATCACCCACATCGTAACGGGGCTTCTGGCTGCATTGATGTTCCTTGCCCCCATTTTCTATCCCATCACCGCCCTGCCCGAAAAGTACCGCGGGGCCATCATGCTCAACCCCATCAGTGTTGCCGTTGAGCAGGTGCGTGCACTGCTTTACCACGGCGTGATGATCGACTGGAAACAGTGGTTCATCTACCTGGGTGTGTCCGTTGTGGTGGCATCTTTCGGACTTTGGGTCTTCCAGCGTTCACGAGCCGGGTTTGCCGATGTCCTCTGATACCAATATTTCCATTCGAGTCGAGGATCTGGGCAAGTGCTACCAGATCTATCCCAATCCCGCCACGCGAATGAAGCAGGCGCTCGCCAACCGCGTCCATGGCGCACTGGGAAGGACGCCGCCCAAGTATTTCTCCGAGTTCTGGGCTCTCAGGGACATCGGTTTTGAAGTGCCCCGCGGTGAGGCCTTTGGCGTCATTGGCCGTAACGGTAGCGGCAAGAGCACACTTCTGCAGCTGATCACCGGCGTTCTGACGCCTACGCAGGGCTCGGTGCAGACGCGTGGACGCATTGCGGCGCTGCTCGAGCTGGGGTCGGGGTTCAATCCCGAATTCTCCGGTCGCGAGAATGTCTATCTCAACGGCATGCTGTTGGGTCTGTCGCGCGCGGAGATCGATGCGCGCTTCGACGGAATTGCTGCTTTCGCCGATATCGGTGAGCATCTCGAGCGGCCGATCAAAACCTACTCCAGTGGCATGCTGGTACGCCTGGCCTTCGCAGTGCAGGTGCAGATCGATCCGGATATTCTCATCATCGATGAGGCTCTGGCGGTAGGTGATGCGCTGTTCCAGAAGCGCTGCTTTGCCCGTATCAACCGGCTGGCCGATGATGGGGTGACCATCCTGTTCGTGTCCCATGATCAGGAAACAGTGCGGACGGTTACCCGGCGCTCGCTGCTTCTGCACCAGGGGCGCGCCATTGCGATGGGCACGTCTTCGGAGACGCTGCGTGCGTACCGGCGCCTGATCAACAACGAAGAGTCCAAGTACTTCGCCTCGTTGGCGGAGCGGCATATCGTGGTTGAAGGTATCGACCCCTCGGCTGACGGCAACGAGGTGGCGCTGCCGGCAAGCGTCATGCCGTCCGAGGATGTGCCCGTGGCACCTGACTCGGTGACCGAAGATGTCACCGCATTGGAGGTTCCGGAGATCGATGAAACGTCGACCGGAACCGGGCACGCACTGGTGCAGCGGGTGGTCACCCTTGATGAAACGGGTGAGCCGTGTGCCGTGTTCTATCCGGGCGAGAAGGTCAGGATCCAGATTCAGTTCAAGGCGCAGGTCGATCTCAAGAACCTGAACGTATCGCTACGGATCCGCAATCGCGAAGGCCTGAAGATCTACTCGTGGGGAACACTCAACCAGGACATGCAGGTCGCGGCCGGGGTGAGTCAGGCGCCTGTGTTCTGGGAGCGGAAATTCGACAAGGGTGAAGAAGCCTCGGCCTTGTTCGACTTCGTGTGCCCGCTGGGTCCAGGGTTCTATGAGATCCAGGCCATCATTTCGCATGAAGGACAGCCGGATTACTCTGATCAGACCATCCTTCACTGGAAGGATGAAGCGGCATTTTTCCAGGTGTTCCTGGACCAGAAGGCCTACCATTTTGGCGGAAGTTTCGACCTGAGGATGAGTGCTACATGGTGACCGAGCGTACCTTTGACATCGGCAGGTTCTCCAATGACGTGCGCGATGCGTTTGGATTTGGCTATTACCTCTGCATCGGTAGGGATGCAAAGGAAATCGCCGCAGCCCTGCGCGGGAACCTGCTGGATGCGATCGATGAGCCTGTCGAAGGGAAGGTGCCACATGCTGTAGTTCTCGATCTTCGGGGGGCAATGGATGAGGTACTTGCGAACCTTCCAGAGCTTTATGCCGATCGCGTCCGCTACATTCTGGTCATCCACGATATCCAGGAGCAGGCTGAGGCCGCACTGAGAGAGCGGGAGGCGCTGGAACGACGGGTGATCACTGTCGGTTACCGTAAAGCGGCGGCCTACTACGATGTCAATCCATATGCATCGCTCAATGTCGCCCAGGGGTGCTTCGTGGCGCCCTTCGAGCGTGTACCCGATGATGCGCTGAAGAGCTTCAATCTCGAGGTTCTGGACGAAGAGCGCCTGCTGCACACCGATATGCTCCGCGAGACGGGCCGGCGCAGTGATGCGCACTGTGTCCGGTATCGATACGCCGCCGAGTACATCCGGCCCGGTGATCGCGTGCTCGACGTCGCCTGTGGCCTGGGTTATGGCTCCCGCATGCTGTTCGAAACCACGCTGGCCGGTTCGGTTCTTGGTGTGGATCTGAGCGATTTCGGTATCGAGTATGCTCGTGCCCATTATGCGCTTCCAGGCAAGGTCCAGTATGCGGTTGGAGATGCGGAATCGCTGACCGGCATCGCTGATGCGAGCATTGATTTCATTGCAGCGTTCGAAACCATCGAACACGTCCCCCATCCTGATCGCTATCTCCGCGAGCTGAAGCGTGTGTTGGCACCCGGCGGCAGGGTCATGCTCTGCGCTCCCAACGATTGGACCGATGAGACGGGGCGTGACCCGAATCCCTTCCATCTGCATGTCTATACCTGGGACAAGCTGAGGGCTGAAGTTTCTTCGACGTTCCTTCTGGAGAAGGCTTTCATCCAGGTAGCTGGCGGTGCGATGAAATGCCATTTCTCGCCCCGGTCGTGGCGCGAGGTGGATGTCAATAAGCCGGAATATGAAGAGGCCGAATGGGTGGTGTTTCTCGGGATGAAGGATCCTACCGAGCCGGGTGGGGCGGTTTTCAAGGAAACCGCATGGGAGATACCGAGTTCGTCGCGCTTCAATGTGTCTGCGTTCGCGCGTGACTATCTCAACCCGTGGCTGGTCAAGGCGATGGTGGCTATTGGCCAGCGTTCGACCAATCCGAACCTGCTTGCCCGTTTCCGTCGCAAGGTGTTCGCCAGCGCTCCGCCCCAGTCCGTTGATTCTGGTGCCGCGCTGTGCGGGTTGGTCTATGAGCAGATTGAAAGTGGCAAGCGTGATGAGCGCGAGGCGCTGAAGCGGGCGGTTGACCGCTATCTTGAAGGCAAGTTGACCAATCCTCACCAGCGTCGCTGGAGAGTATCGATCGCCTATGCATGGGGCTTCTCGGAATTTCTCCAGAGCAATATGGCCGAGGCTGAGCACTATCTCACCGTCTGCTCGGAAATTGACCCCGTTCCCTATAGCCCCATCCTCGGCAACAAAACGCTGGATGCGCTGTTCCTGCGCGCGGTGATCCATGCCGGGCGCAATGAATTCGATCAGGTCCGTGGTCTGCTGTACCGATCCATCAGTCTGGTCCGGCGCCTTTCAACAGGTGGCCCGAAGAACAGTTGGCTGGCTGCATGGCTGAACGTCATAGGTGCCGAGCACGCGCCGCTGCCTTTCGGGCTCGCCGAAATGGCCTTGCTGTTCGACAAGAGTGCGCGTGCCGCCTACATGCTGGCTGTGGTGGGAACGGCTGCCGAACGTCCTGGCGCGTTCGCGCGGGAGTCCCGCGGATTCCTCGAGCGCCAGATTGATCACCTCAAGGCTGAATTGAGAGCGGTCCATTCCGGTAACAGTGCCAAGACGCTCGAGGCCATGGATCTGAACGCGGGCATGCAGAGGCTCCAGGCCCACGCCGATGCCCTCGCTTCGCAGGTGATCGAGCGCAACCAGCGTAATGACGAGCTGGCTGCCGAGATAATGCGCCAGAATGCCCGCGCCGAGGAACTGGCTGGTGAAGTAATCAGGGAGCACAGCCGGGTCGAGGAGCTTGCTGGAAAGATCGTTGAGCTCGATTCGCACTCGCAGAATCTGGCCCGGGAGATGCAGTCGGAAATTGCATCCCGCGACAGGATTATCGCGATGCTTGAGACGCAGTTGCGGAAGCGATGATGCTTCTCTCGGTGGCGGGTAGCCAGTGGGGCGGTATGTGTGATAAAATTCACAGAAATGGATGTGGTGCCGTAATGAGCGCAATGGAATCAGGGGCAGTGAAGTGATAGGGATCGTGATGGTGACGTACAACGCTGCGGACGCTGCGATTGTTACGTTGCGGAGTGTTTCAAGGGCGAAGAATGATGCAACCTACAAGTTGATCATTGTCGACAATGCCTCTTCCGCCGAAGAGCGCCAGAGGATCCAGGCGTACGTCACGTCAGCTCCGGAGTTCGCCAGCGGACAGTGGACCTACATTCAGAACGAGAAGAATCTGGGGTTCAGTGGCGGTAACAACGTCGGGATCAAAGCGCTGCTCGAGGACTCGACGATCAGCCAGATCTGTCTGCTGAACAGCGATGTCATCGTCACCAATGGCTGGATGGACCGCCAGCTGGCGCATGGGTATCCGGTGGTAAGCGCGGTTACCAATCGGGCCGACAGCGAACAATGCGTTCCAGATCTCAATGCGTTGGACCTGCAGCAGGTTGCCGCATCTGCAAAGGCCTTCGACAAGGCGTACCAGCAGGTAGCCGACCAGGCGGAGCAGCGTTACAGGGAGTTCCGTGGTTGCGTACAGGAATGTGACGTCACGTTCTTCTGCGTTTTCATTGAACGTGGAGCGCTTGAGGATGTTGGCCTGCTCGATGAGACATTCTTCCCCGGTGGATTCGAGGACGACGACTACTGCCTGCGCCTGAGCGAGAAGGGCTACGCCATTGCACTTGCCCGCGACGTGTACATCCATCATTTTGGATCTGCATCATTCGGGAAGCTTGACTACAGCTATTTCGCAGGCCGCGCGAAGGAGAATCTGCGTTATCTGGAATCGAAGCATGGGGTTTCATGGCGACGCCGACCTGAGAAGCCGCTGGCCTCTTTCCTGGCGGACTTCAGGCATGTGGTTCGCGAAGCCAATGACGCCAGCGCGGATCAGGTTCATCTGCTGCAGCTGCACCTTGGCACGGTCGATAGGCTGGTTGCCCACCATGCCGTCGAATTCGTCAATCTGAAGGGTGAATTCCTCCATTCCGCCAAGCGTTCCACGCGCGTGCGTACGGCGATTGAACGTGCGGATGCGTTCGCTCCTCTTGCCGTTGAGTGGAATGGCTTCAATGCTGACGTGAAGCAATGGCTGTCGTCACCTGGCCATGCGGCCGTTGACCCCGCCGAACTTGTCACCCGTGGCGAACGTTTGCTGGAACATATCTGGTCTGTGGTGGATGCAAACTTCAGCATCAATGCCTCGCTGCGTGGGGGCGCGGCTGGTGGCGCACAGGCCGCCGCGGCCAGTACCGAATGGGTGAAGCAGGAGTGGGCCCAGCGCTCCGGAGTTGGCAAGCTGCTCTGGGGAGTCAGGAAAGGGCTGCAGACGCTGCTGAACTTCCGGGGCACCGTGTTCTTCGGGGGCTACTTCTATCCCGAGCGGGAGAAGGACGGCTACTTCCAGCGGATTCAGATGGTGGACCGGCTGGTGTCGGACCAGTGGCGCTTGTATGTCGAGACCGCAGACCTGGTGGGCCGTACGTCGGTAATCGATCGTCCGCAACCCAGGGTCATCGTTATTCGTCCGATCGGCAGCCGCCTGAAGAAGGCGGTGCTCTGGGCAACCGTGCTGGCATTCGTGCTCCGCTCCCGCAAGATCTATTTCCATAGCGTGCTGCGGATGAGTGGCCTGGGCGTTTCCAGGCTGCTGCGGCTGCCGTTCGTTAAATCGGTGGTCGATATCCATGGCGTGGTTCCGGAAGAATTCCGGATGCATCACGACTATTTCAATGCGGTCAAGTACGAGCGTCTGGAAGAGTACGCGTTTGCCCACGCGGGTCGGGTGGTGGTCGTTTCCGGTGTGATGCAGAAGTACCTGCAGGGAAAGTACCGGAATCACCCGTCTCCGGAATTCGTGCATTTCCCGATGTTCCCCAGCTTCGTGCCCTTCCTCGGCGAGAAGAACAACGCGAAGCCGATTGCGGTCTATGCCGGCGGTCTGCACAAGTGGCAGCAGCCGGAGAAGACCCTGCGCAGCATGATTGCTGTACAGGAGCACTGCACGAGCTACTTCCTTTCCCCTGATCCGGAAACCGCAAGTGAGATCGCTGCGGATATCGACCCGGACAACAAGGTCGTGTTCGACTCGATGAGTCACGACGCACTGATGCGTTTCTATCGCAAGTGCGACTTTGGCTTCATCCTTCGTGAGGATTCAGTCGTCAACAACGTCGCGTGCCCGACCAAGATTGTTGAATATCTTGCCAACGGCATCGTGCCCATCATCGACTCGGACCAGATCGGTGACTTCTCCGATCTGGGCATGCTCTCGATTCCGGTTGACGAGTTCAACGCCGGCCGCGTTCCCGACCGCGCCAGGATCTCCGAGATGGCTCAGTTCAATTTCGGCGTCTACCAGCGGATCAAGTCGGCGCGGGATCGTGGAGCACTGGCGCTGGCGGATTATCTGCTGGGCGATTCCGGTAGGCCGATCGGCCAGGATGTGCCGGAGCACTCGGAGGTGGACGTGCTGGTGCAGGTGGGCAACTTTGAAGCCGGCGGCCTGGAAAACGTTGTGGTTGAACTCAACGAGTTCCTCCGTGGCTGCGGAATGCGCTTGACCCTGCTGGTGCTGGGAACGCAGGGGCCCGCTGCTGAGCGCGCCCGCCGGCTCGGCCAGCAACTGGTTGCCATTGAGTACTCGGCGTCGGCCTATCGCGAGGTGCTGCAGAGGCTCAAGCCCAAAGTGCTGCTCTCGCACTACTCGATCGAGGGGATCGACGTTTGCCGTGAGCTGGATGTGCCTGTCGTCCAGGTCATCCACAACATCTACATGTGGCTGGCGGGCGAAGAGCTGCGGCGCTTCCAGGATGCGGCTGCGCTCACTACCCGGTTCGTTGCAGTGTCGGAGACGGTCAAGGAATACTCGGTGCGCCGTATTGGTGTCGAGGCAGATCGCTGCAGCGTGATCAACAACGGCATCGATGTTGACCGCTTCACCTCCATCGACCGCATGGCGGTCCGCAACCGGCTGCGTCGCCAGCACAACATCGGAGTCAATGACTTCATCTTCCTTGATATGGCGGCAGTCAATCATCAGAAGAACCACATTGATGTTGTCCGGGCTTTCAGTCACGCCGTGCACGGCTGTGACAATGCGAAGCTGGTTGTAGTGGGCCCGGTCTACGAAAAGGGCCTGCATGCTGAGCTGCAGGCGCTGGTGAAGCAGGCCGGGCTCGGATCAAGGGTGTTGCTCATTGAGCCGACCAGTGCGCCATGGGAGCTGTATGCGATGGCAGATGCATTTGTTGGTGCCAGCTTCTTCGAAGGTGGGCCGTTGACGTTCCTCGAAGCCTTGGCCAGTGATCTGCCTGTGATCTTCCCGAGGGTGGGAGTTGCCGGTGAGTACGACGGCCTGCCCGGTGTGCATCTGGTCGAGCCAGCGGTTGATATCCTGGATTATCAGGGCTCAATAGATGGACTGGTTTCCCGTGCCGGCTTCGTGTCCGATCTGACGGAAAAAATGATCGAGGTATGGTGTAATCCTGTCCGTCCAGGCTTTGATCGCAAGCAGCTTGCATCGCTGCAGAAGGATTCTGCCTACATGAAGTATGCGCGCCTGCTGTCGGCGCTGAAAGAACATCCCGTCGCTCTCCAATAATCCAACGAGTCGGTACTCCGTCATGAAGAAAGTAACTATTGCCGCTGCTTCGCTGTTGCTGGTTTCCGTGGTCGCTGGCTGCTCCAAGCCGTCCCCGGAGGGCGCTGCGGCGGCTCCGGAATCGCAGGGCGCTGACGCTGCAGGTGCAGCCGCTACTGCACCTGCCCCGGTCAGCGAAGCGGACAAGAACTACCAGGAAGCCCTTGCCCTGATCGCATCCAATGCCCCGGGCAGCGCTGAGAATGCCGCCAACCTGCTGCTGAAGGCATCAGCAGAGGGCAACGCCGCGGCAAAGTTCGAACTCGCCAAGCTGTACCAGGCGGGCAAGGGCGTTGCGCAGAACTCGGGTGAGGCCGTCAACCTGCTGCTGGCATCGGCCGGCGCCGGAAACGCTGACGCCGCGTACAAGCTGGCGACGATGTACGGTGAGGGCGAAGGCATCGAGAAGAACGAAGGTGAGGCGCTGAACCTGTATCTCAAGGCGGGTCAGGCCGGCAATGGCGATGCAGCCCTGAAGCTGGGCGAGATCTACCAGGAAGGCAAGGGCGTGCCTGCCAACGCCGGTGAGGCGCGTTCGTGGTACCAGAAGGCGGCAGATGCGGGTAACGCGCAGGCCGCCGAGAAGCTGAAGGCCCTGGAGGCCAAGTAAGCCAACGGAGCATCGGCAGAACGATCCCGTTGCTGATCAGGAAAAGGCCAGCCCTTTACCGGGCTGGCCTTTTCATTGCGCGGATTCAGCTGTTGGCGACGATTGCCGCGATTCGTTCCGAAGCCTTGCCGTCACCATAGGGGTTATGGGCCTTGCTCATCGTTTCGTAAGCGTCCGGGTCATCGAGCAGTCGCGAGACCTCGGCCGTAATACGGGTGCTGTCGGTGCCAACCAGGCGCACGGTGCCGGCGGCCACGGCTTCTGGACGCTCCGTGGTGTCGCGCATGACCAGGACGGGTTTACCAAGCGAAGGGGCTTCTTCCTGGATGCCGCCCGAGTCCGTGACGATGATATGTGCGCGACTCATCAGGTAGACGAACGGCAGGTACTCCTGCGGTTCAATCAGGTGTACCGAAGGCGCATCCCGAAGAATGCGGTTGACGGGCTCCTGGACGTTGGGATTGAGGTGTACCGGATACACCACCTGGGTATCGCCCCGCGAGGCAACGTTCTTCAGGGCGTGGCAGATCTGCTCAAAGCCATCGCCGAAGTTCTCGCGCCGATGGCCTGTGACCAGAATCAGGCGCTTGGACGAATCAAGGTACGGGAAGCGGGCGGCCAGCTCAGACTCCAGGCTGGCCGTGCCTCTGATCTTGTCCACAACCGTCAACAGCGCGTCGATCACGGTATTGCCGGTGATGTGGATGCTCGCGGCGGGCACCTGTTCTGCCAGCAGGTTGTCGGCAGATGTCCGAGTGGGCGAGAAATGCAGATTGGCCAGCACGCCGGTCAGCTTGCGATTGGCCTCCTCGGGCCAAGGCGAATAGAGGTTGCCGGTGCGCAGCCCGGCCTCGACGTGGCCAATGGCAGTCCGCTGGTAGAAGGCGGCCAAGGACGTAGCGAAGGTCGTCGTCGTATCGCCGTGCACCATCACGATGTCTGGGGCGTGCTTTTCGATCACCCTCCCCATGTCCTGCAGGATACGCGAGGTCAGATCGGGCAGGGTCTGGCCAGGCCGCATGACGTTGAGATCCTCATCCGGGGTGATCTCAAACAGTTCCAGGACCTGGTCAAGCATCTGGCGGTGCTGCGCAGTCACGGCAACAATGGTGTCCAGGTCCGGACGCTTCTTCAGGGCGGCGACCAGCGGAGCCATTTTGATGGCCTCCGGGCGGGTGCCGAAAACCATCATTACCTTCTTGCGACGCGTCATTTTGCCTTCGATCCCATGTCTGCGCTCGGCCAGCGGTCAGACGGACGACTGCTGGCGAGCTGGTAGATTCAGTTGGTATATCCCTAACATTCTACGTCAACTGGCCCAGGCCCAGGCCCAGGCCCAGGCCCAGGCCCGGCGATTCCGGCCGAAGGCGCGCTGCGGCCCGGGCGGTTCAGCTCCTGCCAGCAGCCATGTGGAGATCAGAGACAAATCATTCTGACCTGATGGATCTCGGCCTTTCCAGGGGCGAATACCGGGCGAATCCTGACCTTGTCCTGGTCCAGCGTGCGGTCGAAGGCGAACATGCCCGTGAAGTCTCCTGCAGGGTAGAACCGCAGTACGCCATCCCGATCACTGAACCCCTCACCTGCGGCCCAAAGGACCTGGATCCATCCGCCAGCCTCGCGTCGACCCTTGACTTCCAGTGCAATGCTGGTGCTGCTGGGGCAGGGGCGGGCAGACAGTGTGAGCAGAAGACTGTCGGACGTTGATCTGATGACCAGCTTTCCGTCGGTACTGGCGACCTCGCCATTGCTGACCTCCATGGCCGTCAGCGGGATGAGGGCCTCGCCCTTTGGCTTGGCGCCCTGCTGATAGGCCTGGCTTGCGTCTACCGACCAGCCGGGAATGCTCTCGGTACGGGGAGCGATGGGAATGATCGAACCGGGCATCACCCGTGCGAGTTGGGCGTAAGCGTGCCATTGGTGGTCGATGCGATCAGGCCTTACAAGGTTGGCGGCACAGATGATCGAGAAGGCCGCCAGGGCGACGATCGCGCGCGGGTAATCCCGATGGTTCGATACTGCCGCAGCCAGGATCAACAGGCTGTAGGGAATGAGATAGTAGCGACTGCCTCCTGCAGCACCCGTCGGCAGGATCACCGGTCCCATCGTGGCGGGATCATCGCGCAGGAAACCGACCAGTATCAGCCCGAACGCAGTCAGGATCAGGATCAAGGCGGTCAACTGCGCCACCGCATGGGTATCCAGTGCAGACCGGTTCCTGACATGGGACACCGTTGCATTGAAGATGCGTCGCCAGGGCAGGCTCGCCCAGAACACGAACGCAAACAGGGTCGCCAGTGGATATACGCCGCCGAAGCTGACGAACTTGACCATGGCGGCGAGGAGGTGAGCCGGATCGAAGCTGGAAGGGTTGGACGCAATCGGTCGCGGAGAAAACACGATGAAGCCGATTTGAATGGCGGCACAGATCGCGACCGTAACGTAGACCCGGCGATTGGTGAGCAGGTCCCGGAACAGAACGGCCCGCAGCGCGAGCACCGGCAGTGCGAGCACGCTGAACGGCCCGGTGAGGCCTGCAATGGTCAGCAATGCCAGCTGTCCGATGCTCACGCGCGATGTGATCGGGAAAGCCAGATACGTGATCAACGCCAGCCCCGTGAACCACTGGATGTTGGTCAGGGTGAAGAACACCTCGCCGGCCTGCGGTTGCAGCGTTACCAGCACCAATGCCCAGACACAGAGCGCGGCGGGTACACCAATGGAGGACAGTCGCGATTGCAGGATGTAGATTGTCGTGAGGAACGCAGCAATCCATGCAAGGTGGAAAGCGAGCGGCACATACTCCAGCGGCAGGAATGAGGCGGGGTACGAGATGGCTCGCGGTATCAGGTGCATGTACCCGGCATAAGGCTTGAACAGGAAGCCCAATCCGGCATCACGGGCTTCATTGACGAAGATGCTGCCATCCTCGCCCCAAAGGCCGGGATGGAACAGATCGATGCCGACCGCTTGGGTCGACCTGAAGCTGAGTGCGACGAATACCGCCGCCAGGGTGAGCGCGCACAGGACGAGCGTCGCATTTCTGGAGCTGGATGGACTGTTCAAGCATTTCCCCATGAGTTCTTCACCGACGCTGCATGAATTGCATGCTCCGTTAGCGCTTGCCGGAGGAGGATGAAAAAGAAAGGTATTTGTGGCCGAAGTAGCTGGTCACCACCGGAATCGCAACGCCGATGCCGTGAGCAATGGTCTCGTTGTGGAAATCCACGCCGATGCCAGGTAGAAGCCATCTGGCCAGGAGCAGGCTGATCGCAATGGTCTGGAGCACCGCGGCCAGGTTGACTATCACGAACCAGGTGATCTGGTGCTTCAGTGCATTGGCGGCTTGCTGGAACACCAGCACCCTGTTGAGCACAAACGCTGTGACCATGCCCAGGCAGTAGGCGATCACGATGGCAGGCACGTAGTGCAGCCATTCGCTGAGCATGATGCGCGAGCCAAAGTTGACGGCGGCGGCAACACCACCGGCAACAAGAAACATCAGGAACTGACGTGTGATCACGCCGACGCCTTCACGCCTGACGCAAGGTGGGCAAGCTTGGCGCCAACATCGATGCTCTCGTTGATCGATCGATCTTCCGGGTAGTAGTACGCCGTATCGGCCATGTAGAAGCCCTCGACCGGCGACTTCATCGGCGGCAGCATGTCCTGGAAGCCTGGCGGGCAGATGGTCTGGGCAAATTCATAGCGATGGCAATGTGTAGCCCGGATCCACTCAGGCTTGAATGCAGGGTTGATCATTGGCAGGTAGCTGACGACTTCGTCGATCAACTGTTGATTGCTCCATTGCCACTTGGGGTGCGTCTTGGGCATGTAGTACGGCGCATACACGATATGTTCGCCGGGGCCCTTGCCCGGATTGAGATTGCTGTACTCGATAAGACCGGGAATGGAGATACGTTCATCGCTGATGTTCATCCAGAAGTTCTCGCTGACCGGCTTCGACAGCTTCAGGATCACGCAGGCGACGGGTATGTTCTCGATCGCGCCCACCTGATCAGCAAAGGCCTTCGGAAGCCCCGGGACCATCTTCGGCACATACTGGATCGGAGCGGTGGATACCACTGCGTCATACGCCTGATGGCCATCGGCGGTGCGGATGCCGGTCACCTTGCCGTTCACCGACACCACCTCCTCGATCGGCTGGGACAGCAGGATGCGCCCGCCCAGGCGCTCGACCTCGGTGGCCATCTTCTGCAGCAGTGCAGCCGAGCCGCCTTCCAGGTAGCCCATGCTTTCATTGAACAGGTTGCGGCGGGACAGCGCCACGCGCTTGATGCGGGTGCCGATCCAGGAAGCCGACAGCTTGTCCTGGTACTCGAAGAACTTCAGCGCGAATGCCTTCTCCCACATCACCTTGTACGCCTTGGGGCCGATCCAGCGGGTGATCCAATCGCGCGCATTCTCCCTGTCCAGGTCAGTCCAGTCCTGGATGCCCTTGGTGTGCATGACATGCAGGGCGTAGCGGATCTTGTCGATGATCCCCAGGTGCGGGAACCCCAGCAGCGCAAACGGCGTGCCCCACTTGTGCAGTTTGCCCTGGTAGTAGTAACCCATCTTGGTATCCGTCCAGTGCAGGCGATCGGACATCTTCAACTGTTCGAGCAGCCTGAAGAGGGGATAGTCGGTCTTGCAGATGAAGTGGTAGTAGCGCTCGATGCGCAGGCCGTCGAAATCGAAATCCGCCGACATCCCGCCAATGCGATCATCGCGCTCGTAGATGTCGACCTTATGCCCCTGCTTGAGCAGTTCCATGGCTGCCATAAGGCCCATGGGGCCGCTGCCGATGATCGCAAAGTTTCGCATGTGAGAAGTCTTCTTCAGTTCCAGGGAATCAGCGCTGCAGAACGATCTTGCAATAGCGCGGGTCGGTATAGCTTTCGCGGATGGCTTCTTCAAACGGTGTCTGCTTGACGCCGAACACGGCCTCCGTGTCGATGCCCTTGAAGTCATCGCCCGCACTCAGCGCCTTGAGCTGGTCTGCAGTGAAGGGCGGCTTGCTGCTGAACAGGCTGTAGACTTTCAGCAGGAAGGCGAAAAATCCGATCGGGATGTGCACGATGACGGTGTTCAGCTGTTTCACCCGCTTGATGGTGCGGATGATATCCACGTAGTCCACCCGGGTGTCTCCGACGATGTCGAACACCTCTCCGTTGGGCTCGGTGCCGATGCATTTTGCGATGCAGCGGCAGAAATCACGTTCATACAGTGGCTGTCGCATGAATTTCCCATCGCCGGGGATCGGGAATACCGGCGTACGTGCCATGAAGCGGGACAGCCAACCGAGGTGCTTGGGGTCGAACCAGCCGAACATCAGCGTCGGGCGCAGCACGCAGTGGCGTTGGCCGCTTGCGACCACCATCTCCTCCTGCTCGCGCTTGGTGTTGGTGTAGTCATCCTTGGCCACCGAATTCACGACCGACGAACTGATGTGGACCATGTAGGGCACGGCAGCATCCCGGGTTGCCTTCAGTACATGGCTGGTGGCTGTGATGTTGTTGCGCACGAACAGGTCGGTGGTCTTGCCGGTGATCTGTGCATGCAGCTGCACCACGCAGGCAGCGCCGTTGAACTCATTGGCCCAGGCACCCGGCTCGGCCAGGTCGGCCAGCACCACGCGGACATCCGGGTGCAGTTTCTGCAGGATGTCCAGGTTGTGCGCGTGCTTGTCAATGGCCACCAGCTGGGTATAGCCCTGCTGCTTGAGTTCGACGATCAGGTTCTGCCCGACCAGCCCGGCAGCTCCGGTGATGACGATCTTGGCGTGCTTGTCGGCCATGTCAGAGCTTGATCCTGCGGAAGACGAATTCGGGGATGTTCTTGATGATCATCATGATCGCCCACCAGAAGGCAGGCAGGTAGGCGACAGCCTGGCGCTTGCCGATGGCCTTGAGAATACCGGCGGCCACCTTGTCCGGGGTCGCCCACAGCGCGCCCTTCTTGAACGCTGCAGTCATCGGGGTATCGACGAAACCTGGCTTGATCACCAGGACGTTGACACCGGCCGGACGCAATCGCTGGCCCAGGCCGCTGAGGAAGGCAGTGACTGCCGCCTTGGCACTGCCGTACAGGTAGTTGCTGGCGCGGCCGCGGTCACCGGCTACCGAGGAAATGACGGCCAGGGTGGCGCCGGACCGCAGGCGCTGGGCCAAGGCTGCTGCCAGAGCGATGGTGGAGGTGCCGTTGGTGGCGAACTCGCGCAGCGACAGCTCTACCGAAGCATCACAGGCTGCCTGGTCAGGCAGCGTGCCGTGGGCGATGAGCACCGTATCCACGCCGCCCAGCGCCGACCAGGCCTCGTCCAGCAGCGTGCCGTGTGCGGACAGGTCGTTCACGTCCAGCACGCCGGTATGCACGTGCTGGGCGCCACGCACGCGCAGGTCGGCGGCGATGGCGTCCAGCTTCCCGGCACTGCGACCCACCAGGTAGAGCGCTGCGGCACGCGTGGCGTACAGGCGCGCGACGGATTCGGCGATGGCCGAGGTGGCGCCGATGATCAGGATCTTCTGCATGCTTACTCCATCACCCGGCGCCAGAAGCCGGATGAGAATCGGGGGTCGATGAAGCGGGAGAATGCTTCCCAGGCCGGGTAGGCCTGGCGGAACAGTGCGCCGGACATGCGTGCGTCCTTGGCCGGATAGACCGCGCCGCCGGCCTCGCTGACGATGCGGTCCAAGCGGTCGAGCATCTTCAGCAGATCCGGTCCGTCATTGGGGAAATCCAGGGCCAGTGTGGTACCGGGTCGCGGGAACGACAGCAGCCCCGGCGAAGGGCGTTCGCCGAATTCCTTCAGCACCGCCAGGAACGAGCCGCGTCCGCTGCGCGCGATCTCCGCCAGCAGGGCGGCGGTGGCGTCGCGGGCGACATCGGGCGGCAGGACGCACTGGTGCTGCAGGAAGCCGTGTGGGCCATACATGCGGTTCCAGTGATTGATGCCGTCCAGAGGATAGAAATAGCTCTGGTAGTGCGACAGGTGGCGGGCGCGACGTGCTGGCTGGCGCCAGTAGTACAGGGTATTGAATGGACGCAGGGTGAGCTGATTGACCAGTGACACCGGCGGCACGATGGGCATGCTGCGGCGAGGGGACGAGCCGGGCGCGGCCGCCTGTGCGTCGCCTGGTGCGTGGTCGCCACGCAGGAAGTGACCGCGGCCGAGTCTTGCTCCACTGGCCAGGCAGTCGATCCAGGCAACGGTGTATTCAAAGTCGCTGGCAGATTCGCGTGAGAGCTCGAAAAAGGCATCCAGGTTGTCGAAGCGGATCGATTCGGTTTCGATCCAGGGCCCTGGCACACGCCGCAGCTGCAGCTCAACCCAGGTAATGAACCCGGTCAGGCCGAGCCCCCCCAACGTTGCGGCGAACAGTCCGCTGTCATCGGCAGGCGTGAGCTGCTGGCGTGAACCGTCGCTGCGCAGCAGCTCCAGGCAGCGCACGTGATGACCAAAGGTGCCTGCGCGATGGTGGTTCTTGCCGTGTACGTCGTTGCCGATGGCCCCGCCAACGGTGGCATATCGGGTACCGGGCGTGACCGGCAGGAACCAGCCGCGGGGCAGGGCGATGCCGAGGATGTCGGCCAGGGTCACACCGGCCTCGCAGCGCACGATGCCGGTGGCCGGATCGAAGCCGATGAACCGGTCCAGTGCGCGGCTGATCAGCAGCGAGGCATCCGGATTGAGGCAGCTGTCGCCATAGCTGCGGCCATTGCCATGCGGAAGCACCGTGCCGCCGCCCGGCGGCAACGGCAGCACCGACGCGCGGTCGAGCACCGGAATGATCTGCTGCTCGACGCGCGGGTAGCGGCCCCAGGATTGGCCGGACGCTGCACTCATATTGCAATCAGCACGATCAGTACGCACAGCCCGATTACGATCTGGCTGACACGGTCCGTGGCAGCGAACACGATTGGATCGTCATGCATGTCGCCACGGTGGGAGACAATCCACATGCGGCTGATCCAATACAGCAGAATCGGGCACAGCAGCCACAGCAGCTTGGGGTTGCCGTATAGCGCCAGGCTTTCCGGGCTGTTGATATACAGAGCAAACACCAGCACGCCGATGTAACCGGCGGCCGCCCCCAGCGACTGTACCAGCGGCAGGTCGGCGACCGAGTAGCCACGGCCGATCGCCATTTCCTTGCCGCTGGCCAGCGCCGACGCCAGTTCGGTATAGCGCTTGAGCATGGCCAGGCTGAGGAACACGAACATCGAGAACGCCAGCAGCCAGAACGACAGTTCGGAGTTGATGGCCACCGCGCCACCGATGATGCGTACGGTGTAGAGCGCAGCCAGCAGCACGACGTCGATCATCACAATGCGCTTGAGTTTGAGCGAATAACTCAGCGTCATCACGTAGTAGCACAGCAGCACGCCCGCGAAGGCCGGGCTGCAGGCCAGGGCGAGGGCGAAGCCCGCCAGGGTGATCAGCGGAGCCACCAGCAGGCCATGCAGCAGTGGCAACCTGCCGGCCGCGAAGGGCCGCTTGCGCTTGCGTGGATGCATGCGATCCGGGGTCAGGTCGAGCAGATCGTTGAGCAGGTACACGCCGGACGCACACAGGCTGAAGGCGAGGAACGCCGCGCCTGCATCGATGATTGAATCGAGATCGAAGAAGCGGTGCGCCGTCAGCAACGGGACCAGCACCAACAGGTTCTTCAGCCACTGGTAAATGCGAAGCGCCTTGATCCACGTGATCAGGCCACCGTTCTGCGAGGGCAGGTGAGCCAGTACTTCGGTGTGCCTGGCTGCGGCGTTGGCCAGCCCTGCACCGTTGTTGACCACGATGGCGCCGCCGGCATGCGCCCACACCTGCAGGTCGACGCGGCCATTGCCCATGTAATCGAACCCGCGCTCGCCGAACCTTGCCGCCAGAGTCCTGCCCTTGTTGTGGCCGGAGAGGTTGGTATGGCCATCGCTGGCGATGACCTCATCGAACAGACCCAGGTAGTCGGCGATGGGTTGGACCAGAAGCTGGTCCGAGGCTGTGCAAAGCACGCGTGGCCGCTGCGTGGTATTGCGCAGCATGTCCAGCACCCTTTCGTCATAGGGCAGTGTCTCGGCGGGCAGTTGAACGCGCAGGGCCAGCTGGCGCTTGACCGAGGCCTTTCCGCCCAGCAGCCAGAACGGCAGCAGGAACACATAGAGCGGATTGCGCGCCAGTAGTGCAAGCAGTGATTCATACAGAATGTCGGAACGGAGCAGGGTGCCGTCCAGATCAACACAGAGCGCGCGGCGATTCTGAGCGTTCAAGACGAAGCAACTCCTGCAAACGTGCCGGGGCAATACATGGCGATGGGCGCCTCGCGCGTGGGATTCGACCAATCAGTATACGGATACATGTTGCAAGATCATGCGAAGGAAGGGGGGCCTGCTTCAATCCGGTCGCCGCGCTTCCAGGCCAGCCATGGCGGTCATTCCCAGCAGGATCGCCAGCCAGAGGCTGGCGAGCCGGATACCGATCGCCGCCGTCAGTGCCACGTCCAGATCGGCACCGGTATGGGTGAGCATCACGACGATCGCCGCTTCGGTAGTGCCCACGCCACCGGGGATGAAGGACAGGGCGCCTACCAGCATCGCCAGGGGGTAGATGGCTACAGCGTGCTGCCAGGCGAGCGTGATGCCCAGGGCGTGGCACAGCCAGGCGAAAGCAGCGGCAGTCAGCAGCCATGCTGCGGTGCCATGGGCCGCAGCTTTCAGGGTCAGGCCGGGGCGAAGCAGGGGACGCAGTGCGTGGATTCCGCCGAGCAGGAACATGCATAGCTGGCGTAGCCTCCGGCTGGGCAGTCGCACGACCACACCCTGTGCAAGCTGCTGGAGTGCGGAGCACCCCGCAGCCAGCCACAACCCCAGAGTGACGGTCAGCACCACTGCGGTCAGGACGCCGAACAGGGGCACCAGGCCGGCAGCGCCGGTCGCCAGCAGGGTGATGACCAGAAGATCCAATGCGCGCTCATGGATGAACGTCGCAAGCGTGGTCTGCGGCGGTACGCCCCATCGAGAAAAATAGCGTATCCGGAGCAGCTCACCGGCCTTGCCGGGTGAAGCGGTGAAGGCGAATCCAGCCAGATAGGCCGCCAGGCCTGGCCACCATGCGAACGTGCAGTGGCCCTGCGCGTGCAGCAGCATGCGCCAGCGCTGGTAACGGACCCCGTAGCTGGCCAGCTGCGCAGTTGCGCACAACATGAGAGGCGCGGCCAGGTCGCTCAGTCGTGAAAGCACATTCTTGTCGCGATCCAGGTACCACAAGGCCACCAGGTACACGACGGCAACGCCTGCCAACCATCCCAGTGCCCGGCCCCGTCGTGACGGGGCGGGCGCAGTGGTGGAGCCGCCTTCGCCCAACTTAAAGGGCTGCTTCCAGTTCCGGCAGGATCGCAAACAGATCCCCGACCAGGCCGATATCCGCGATCTCGAAGATCGGCGCATCGCCGTCCTTGTTGATGGCGACGATGGTACCGGCGTCCTTGATGCCGGTCAGGTGCTGGATCGCACCGCTGATGCCGACGGCCACGTACAGCTCCGGCGCGATGATCTTGCCGGTCTGGCCGACCTGCAGGTCGCTGGGAACATAGCCGGCATCGACGGCGGCGCGCGAGGCACCGACGGCGGCGCCGAGCTTGTCGGCCAGCTGGAAGATGACCTTGAAGTTCTCTTCCGAGCCGACGCCGCGTCCACCGGAAACCACGCGCTTGGCGCTCTGCAGGTCCGGGCGGTCGCTGGCACCGGCGGCTAGGCCGATGAAGCGGGTATGGGTCGGCAGCGCGGCATCGACGCTGGCCGCTTCAACGGCGGCACTGCCGCCCTGGGCGGCTTCCGGCCACGAAGCGGCGCGCACGGTGGCGACCACGATCTGGTCGGCCGGGGCCTCGACGGTGATGATCGCGTTGCCGGCGTAGATCGGGCGCTTGAAGGTGTGGCTGCCTTCGACGCTCATCAGGTCGGAGACCTGGTTGACGCCGAGCAGGGCGGCCACGCACGGCATCAGGTCCTTGCCGAAGGTGGTCGACGGGCCGAACACGTGGCTGTAGCCCGTGGCCAGCTGCGCGATCTGCGGTGCCAGCACCTGGGCGATGGCCTGTGCATTGGCGGCGTTGGCCACGGTCAGGACCTTGGCGACGCCGGCGATCTTGGCCGCTTCCGCAGCGACGGCGGCCGGATCGGCGGCCAGCACCAGCACGTCGATGCTGGCACCGCTGATGGCGGCGGCGGCGCTGACGGTCTTGGCGGTGGCGGCATTGAGCTTGCCGTCGTGGTGCTCGGCGATGACGAGAATCTTGCTCATTACAGCAGCCCCTTCTGCTTGAGTGCGGCAACCAGTTCGGCTGCGTCCTTGACCATCACACCCTTGCTGCGCTTGGACGGCGCGGCGTAGTGGGTGGTCTTGAAGGTATCGGCGGCTTCAACGCCGAGGTCGGCCAGCTGCAGGGTCTCCAGCGGCTTGGCCTTGGCCTTCATGATGTCCGGCAGCTTGATGAAGCGCGGTTCGTTCAGGCGCAGGTCGGTGGTGACCACCGCCGGCAGGTCCACTTCGAGCGTTTCCAGGCCGGCATCGACCTCGCGGGTGACCGTGGCCTTGCCGTCGGCGATGTCCAGCTTGCTGGCGAAGGTCGCCTGCGGACGGCCCCACAGCGTGGCCAGCATCTGCCCGGTCTGGTTGGCGTCGTCGTCGATCGCCTGCTTGCCCAGGATCACCAGGTCCGGCTGTTCCTTCTCGATCAGCTTGAGCAGGGTGCGGGCGGCGGTCAGCGGCTGGATGGCCTGGTCGGTGACCACATGGATGGCACGGTTGGCGCCCATGGCCAGGCCGTTGCGCAGGTGCGCCTGGGCGTCGCCCGGTGCGATGGTCGCAACCACGACTTCGCTGGCGATGCCCTTGTCGCGCAGGCGCAGGGCTTCTTCCAGGGCGATTTCATCGAAGGGATTGGGGGACAGCTTGACGCCGTCGGTGACCACGCCGGAACCGTCCGGCTTGACCTGAATGCGGACGTTGTAGTCCACCACGCGCTTGTACGCGACGAGGATTTTCATCTGGTACGGGGTCCTTGTAGTGCCGGCCGCCGGCCGGCTCACATTTGCTGGGGGAACATCCGGTCCTGCAACAGCAACCGGTTCGGGGGTGGGATCCCGATTCTAGCTGGCCCGGCGCGACCATGCGAATGCGTATGGTGTGCTGCGGCGCAGCATGCTGGCCGACAGGAGGCGTTCCTGAACCTGTCACGTTCACGTCATCCGGGCAGTCTGGAGCAGGCCTGCGATGTATCCTGTGTCGCTCTATCGGGCGCAGTGTGCGCTCCGGTAATGGAATATCGAACAGGAGAATGGGTAGTGCCCACATGGCTTGTCACCGGCGGCGCCGGGTTCATTGGCGGAAATTTCGTTCTCGAGGCGGTTGCTCGCGGCATCAAGGTCATCAATCTCGACGTATTGACCTACGCGGGCAACCTGAAGACCTTGGCCAGCCTGGACGGCAATCCCAACCATGTGTTCGTGCAGGGCGATATCGGTGACACCGCGCTGGTGACCCGGCTGCTGGCCGATCACACGCCGGACGCGGTGCTGAACTTCGCCGCCGAAAGCCATGTCGACCGTTCCATCGACGGCCCGGGCGCCTTCATCCAGACCAACGTGGTGGGCACGCTTGGCCTGCTGGAAGCGGTCCGTGACTACTGGAAGGCGCTGCCGGCAGAACAGGCCTCGGCGTTCCGCTTCCTGCACGTGTCCACCGACGAGGTGTATGGCACGCTGGGTGAAACCGGCAAGTTCAGCGAAACCACGCCATATGCCCCGAACTCTCCGTACTCGGCGTCCAAGGCGGCCTCGGACCACCTGGTGCGTGCGTTCCACCATACCTACGGGCTGCCGGTGCTGACCACCAACTGCTCGAACAACTATGGCCCGTACCACTTCCCGGAGAAGCTCATCCCGCTGGTGATCGCCAAGGCGCTGGCCGGCGAGCCGCTGCCGGTGTACGGCGATGGCAAGCAGGTACGCGACTGGTTGTTCGTGTCCGACCACTGCGAAGCGATCCGCACCGTGCTGGCCAAGGGCCAGGTCGGCGAAACCTACAATGTGGGCGGGAACTCGGAGAAGCAGAACATCGAGGTGGTGCAGGCCATCTGTGCATTGCTGGACCAGCGCCGCCCGCGCGAGGACGGCCAGCCGCGCAGCAGCCAGATCACCTACGTGGCCGATCGCCCGGGCCACGACCGCCGCTACGCGATCGACGCGTCCAAGCTGAAGAACGACCTGGGCTGGGAGCCGGCCTATACCTTCGAGCAGGGCATTGCCTTCACCGTCGACTGGTACCTTGACAACCAGGAATGGGTCAACGGCGTGCTCGACGGCAGCTACCGCCTGCAGCGCATCGGCACTGCGGCCTGAATCCGGAAGAGAAAATGACGCAGCGTAAAGGCATCATCCTGGCCGGCGGCTCCGGCACCCGGCTGTATCCGATCACCAAGGGCGTCAGCAAGCAGCTGCTGCCGGTGTACGACAAGCCGATGATCTACTACCCGCTGAGCGTATTGATGCTGGCGGGCATCCGCGAGGTGTTGATCATCAACACCCCGCACGAGCAGGCGCTGTTCCAGCAGCTGCTGGGCGACGGCTCACAGTGGGGCATGGACATCCAGTACGCGGTACAGCCGAGCCCCGATGGACTGGCCCAGGCCTATCTGATCGGCCGCGACTTCGTGGCCGGCAAGCCGAGCTGCCTGGTGCTGGGCGACAACATCTTCCACGGCCACGGTCTGCGCGAAGTGCTGGATAGTGCCGATCAGCGTAGCCATGGGGCCACCGTGTTCGGCTATTGGGTCAACGACCCGGAACGCTATGGCGTGGCCGAGTTCGATAAGAACGGCAAGGTCATCGATCTGGTCGAGAAGCCGGAGAATCCGCGGTCGAACTATGCGGTCACCGGCCTGTACTTCTATGACGGCAATGCCAGCGACTACGCCGCCGAGCTCAAGCCGTCGCCGCGCGGCGAGCTGGAGATCACCGACCTTAACCAGCGCTACCTGCACGAGGGAAGTCTGCACCTGGAAGCGCTCGGTCGAGGGTACGCCTGGCTCGATACCGGCACCCACCAGTCGCTGCTGGAGGCATCCAACTTCATCGAGACCATCCAGACCCGCCAGGGCCTGCAGGTGTGTTGCCCTGAAGAAATTGCTTTCGGCAAGGGTTGGATCAGCGCAGAACAGCTGGAAGCATTGGCCGCGCCGTTGATCAAGAACAGCTACGGCCAGTACCTGCACAAACTCGCATTGCGTGGAGTCGTTCCGTGAAAGTGATTGAAACCAAGTTGCCGGGCTGCGTGGTGATCGAACCGGCCGTGTTCGGCGATGCACGCGGCTATTTCTTCGAAACCTGGAATGCCGAGCGCTTTGCTGCTCTGGGCCTGCCGGACCGCTTCGTGCAGAGCAACGTGTCGACCTCGGCGCAGGGGGTTTTGCGTGGCCTGCATTACCAGTGGCCGCGCCCGCAGGGCAAGCTGGTCAGCGTCCTGGAAGGTGAGGTCTACGACGTGGCCGTGGACATCCGTCGCGGCTCGCCAACCTTCGGGCAGTGGGAAGCGGTGGTGTTGAGCGCGGAGAACAAGAAGCAGTTCTGGATCCCGGAGGGCTTTGCCCATGGCTTTGCCGTGTTGTCCGAGCGTGCGGTGTTCAGTTACCTGTGCACCGAGATTTATCTGAAGGATTTCGATGCTGGTGTCCGCTGGAACGACGCTGACATCGCGGTGGACTGGCCGGTGAGCGCACCAACGCTTTCGGCCAAGGACGAGAACGCGCCGTTCCTGAAGGACATCGCCGAAGACCGACTGCCGGTATACATCGCATGACGGTGATGGTGTTCGGTGGTAACGGCCAGGTTGGCCAGGAACTGCTGCGCGCGCTGGCGCCGCTGGGTGCGGTGGTGGCGACCACCCGCAGCGGCCAGTTGCCCGACGGCAGCCCCTGCGAAGTGGCGGATTTTGCGCAGCCTGACAGCCTGACGGCACTGCTGGACCGCCTGCAGCCGACAGTGGTGGTCAATGCCGCCGCCTATACCGCCGTTGATCGTGCCGAGCAGGAGGTCGAAGCTGCCTTCGCTGCCAATGCGCAGGCGCCGGGCGTGATCGCGCGCTGGTGCGCGGCACATGATGTGCCGTTCGTGCATTACTCCACCGACTATGTGTTCGATGGCCAGGGCAGCGCGGCCTACCGCGAGGACGAGCCGACCGCGCCCTTGGGCGTGTACGGCACCAGCAAGCGCGATGGCGAGGATGCGGTGCGCGCGGCCGGCGGCCGTCATCTGATCTTCCGCACGGCGTGGGTGTATGCCTCGCATGGCGCGAATTTCCTGCGCACCATGCTGCGGGTGGGCGCCGAGCGCGACGCGTTGCGGGTGGTGGCCGACCAGATCGGTACGCCGACGCCTGCCGCGCTGATCGCTGATGTCACCGTGCAGGCGCTGCAGCATCCGGGGCAGCTGTCCGGGACCTGGCACCTGACCGCCAGCGGCCAGACCAGCTGGCACGGGTTCGCCGAGGCGATCTTCGCCGAAGCGTTGGCGGCTGGCGTGTTGGCCAAGGTGCCGACGGTCGAGGCGATTGCCAGTTCCGAGTACCCGACCCCGGCCAAGCGCCCGGCCTGGTCGGTGCTGGACAACCGCAAGCTGCAGCAGGACTTCGGCATCGCGTTGCCTGCATGGCAGGACGGCCTGAAGCGGGTGATGGCGGAGATTGCCTGACCCGGTAGGCGACGTGCCGACCAACGGTCGGCAGCCACCAGCGGGCGCCGGGTCAACTGCGCCCGTAGGTATCCTCGAAACGCACGATGTCGTCTTCGCCGAGGTAGCTGCCGGATTGCACTTCGATCAGTTCCAGCGGCAGCTTGCCGGGGTTGCGCAGGCGGTGGGTCACGCCCAGCGGAATGTAGGTGCTCTGGTTCTCGCTGAGCAGGATGACCTCATTGCCCCGAGTTACTTCGGCGGTGCCGCTGACCACGATCCAGTGTTCGGCACGATGGTGGTGCATCTGCAGGCTGAGCGTGCCGCCGGGCTTGACCGTGATCCGCTTCACCTGGAACCGCTCGCCGTTGTCGATCGAGTCGTAGGCGCCCCACGGGCGATAGACCTTGCGATGCCAGGTGGCTTCGCTGCGACCCTCGGCCTTCAGCTGTGCCACTACGGTCTTGACCTCCTGCATGCGGTCAGCCTTGCCGACCAGCACCGCGTCATCGGTCTCGACCACGATCACATCGTCCAGACCGACCAGGGCCACCAACCGCTGGGCGTAGGCGTAGGTGTTGCGGCAGTCGATGGCGATAACGTCGCCCTGGTGGGCGTTGCCATCGCCGTCCTGCTGCGAGACATCGCGCAGCGCGGTCCATGAGCCGACATCGTTCCAGCCGGCATCCAGTGGAATCACCACCGCATCGGCGGTCTTCTCCATCACTGCATAGTCGATCGAATCGGACGCAACCGCAGTGAAGGCGTCCTTGTCCAGGCGGGTGAAGTCGGCATCGCGGCGCGCCTGCTGCCAGGCCTGGCGGCTGCCGGCCAGCATGGCGGGATGGAAGCGCTCAAGCTCCTGCAGGTAGCGCGAGGCCTTGAACAGGAACATGCCACTGTTCCAGTAGTACTGGCCGCTGCTGACGTAACCGGAGGCGGTCTGCAGGTCAGGCTTTTCGACGAAGCGCTCGACCGCGCGCAGGCCCCGGCCTTCGGCGGCCTTGATATAGCCGTAGCCGGTTTCCGGTCCGGTCGGCACGATGCCGAAGGTCACCAGCTTGCCCGCCTCGGCGGCACCGGCTGCGGCCTGCACCGCGCTGCGGAAGGCGGCCTCGTTGGTGATCACATGGTCGGACGGCAGTACCAGCAGCAGTGCGTCGCCACCGTCGCGGGTGGCTTCCAGCGCGGCAACGGCGATGGCCGGGGCCGTGTTGCGGCCGACCGGTTCAAGGATGATCGCGGCCGGCTCGGCGCCGACCTGCTGCAGTTGCTCGGCGGCGACGAAACGGTGTTCTTCGTTGGCGATGACCAGTGGCCCACGCGCGGCGATCGGCGCCACGCGCTTCCAGGTGGCCTGCAGCATCGTCAGCTCGCCCGCCAAAGGCAGGAACTGCTTCGGGTACGCCTCGCGCGAAAGCGGCCACAGGCGGGTACCGGATCCACCGGACAGGATGACGGGCTGGATGCTGCTCATGTGTTCCTCGGCTACTGCTGGATGAGGCGGGAAATATCGTCGGTGCGCGCCTGCATCAGCGCAGCATCGCCCCGGGCTTCAACGTTCAGGCGCAGCAATGGCTCGGTGTTGGAGCTGCGCAGGTTGAAGCGCCAGTCACCGAAATCTGCGCTGATGCCATCGGTGTGGTCCAGCACGGGCGACTGCGCCGCGAAGTGTTCCATCACGCGGGCGACGGCGGCCTTGGCATCGGCGACCTTGAAATTGATTTCGCCGCTGCACGGGTAGGCAGCCATGCGGTCTTCGACCCAGTCGGCCAGCGAGCGGCCGCTTTCGGAGACCAGCTGGGCGATCAGCAGCCACGGAATCATTCCGGAGTCGGCATAGGCAAACTCGCGGAAATAGTGGTGGGCACTCATCTCGCCGCCGTACACCGCGTCTTCGGCGCGCATCTTCTCCTTGATGAAGGCGTGGCCGCTCTTGCACTGCACTGGCACGCCGCCGGCCTGCTCGACCATGTCCACGGTGTTCCAGACCAGGCGCGGGTCATGCACGATCTTGCCGCCCGGGTTGCGCGCCAGGATTGCCTTGGCCAGCAGGCCGACCAGGTAGTAGCCCTCGATGAAGCGGCCGGTGTGGTCGAAGAAGAAGCAGCGATCGAAGTCCCCGTCCCAGGCAATGCCGAAATCAGCACCGTGTTCGCGCACCGCATCGGCGGTGGCGGCGCGGTTTTCCGGCAGCAGCGGGTTGGGAATGCCATTGGGGAAGCTGCCGTCCGGCTCGTGGCAGATGCGGATGAATTCGAACGGCAGGTGCGGTGCCAGCAGATCGACGATGGCACCGGCGCCGCCGTTGCCGGCGTTGACCACCAGCTTCAGCGGGCGCAGCTTGCTGGCATCGACGTAGCTCAGCAGGTGCTGGATGTACGCACGCTTGTCGTGCTGGGCGCTCTGCCCGGCGCGCGGCGCCTGCGCCTCGGAGGTATCGGCGGCAACCGCATCGGAAATCGCGAACAGGCCGGTATCGGAGCTGATCGGACGCGCGTTTTCCTTGACCAGTTTCATCCCGTTGTAGTCCATCGGGTTGTGGCTGGCGGTGACCATCACGCCGCCGGCCGCACCCAGGTGGTCGGTCTGGAAATAGACTTCCTCGGTGCCGCACAGGCCGATATCGATCACTTCGCGCCCGGTACCCCGCAGGCCTGCAGCCAGCGCGTCCTGCAGCACGGGGCTGGTCAGGCGCACGTCGTGGCCCAGTACCACCGGGCCTGGCGCAAGCTGCGCCGCCAGCGCCACGCCGATGCGGCGAGCCAGCGCTTCGTTCAGTTCTTCCGGCACGCGGCCACGGATGTCATAGGCCTTGAAGGCGGGCAGGGGCATTGATCGGATCCTTGGTGAGCTCAGCCTGCGATTGTAGTCCCAGTCCTGTATGGGAATCGTTTCCATGCCGCAACGCCACGTGACCGGTGGCAGTGCTGGCCTAGAATGGGCGGATTACATCAACGAGGTGAGGGCGTAGATGAGCAACCCGGCAACGACCGGCGGAAAGCGCAGCAAGCGCTTCGCCAGTGCGGCGGAGGCCCTGCAGGGGGTGGTCGCCGATGGCCAGACCCTGGCCGTGGGCGGCTTCGGCCTGTGTGGCATTCCCGAGGCGCTGATCGCCGCCCTGCGCGACAGCGGCGCCAAGGGCCTGACCGTGATCTCCAACAATGCCGGCGTCGATGGCTTCGGCCTGGGCCAGCTGCTGGAAACCCGCCAGATCAAGAAGATGATTTCGTCCTACGTGGGCGAGAACAAGGAGTTCGAGCGGCAGTTCCTGGCCGGTGAGCTGGAGCTGGAGTTCAACCCGCAGGGCACCCTGGCCGAGCGCCTGCGTGCCGGTGGCGCGGGTATTCCGGCGTTCTTCACCGCCACCGGTTTTGGCACGGTGGTGGCCGAAGGCAAGGAAACCCGCGAGTTCGACGGCAAGCACTACGTGATGGAGACCGCGCTGCGCGCTGACGTGGCGCTGGTCAAGGCCTGGAAGGCCGATGAGGCCGGCAACCTGGTGTTCCGCAAGACCGCGCGCAACTTCAACCCGGCCTGTGCGATGGCCGGCAAGGTCTGCATCGTGGAAGTGGAAGAAGTGGTGCCGGTCGGTGCCATTGATCCGGACCAGGTGCACCTGCCGGGCATCTACGTGCACCGCATCGTGCACAACGCACACCCTGAAAAACGCATCGAACAGCGCACCATCCGCGCGGAGGGCAACTGACATGGCGTGGACCCGTGATGAGATGGCGGCCCGCGCTGCCCAGGAATTGACCGATGGCGCCTACGTGAACCTGGGCATCGGCCTGCCGACGCTGGTGGCCAACCACATTCCCGAAGGCGTGGATGTGTGGCTGCAGTCGGAAAACGGCCTGCTCGGCATTGGCCCGTTCCCCACCGACGCTGAAGTCGACGCCGATCTGATCAATGCCGGCAAGCAGACCGTCACCGCGCGTGCCGGTGCCAGCTACTTCGGCAGCCACGACAGCTTCGCGATGATCCGCGGTGGTCACGTCAACCTGGCCATCCTCGGCGCCATGCAGGTGACGGCCAAGGGCGACCTGGCCAACTGGATGGTGCCCGGCAAGATGGTCAAGGGCATGGGCGGTGCGATGGACCTGGTGGCCGGCGTGCAGCGCGTGGTGGTGCTGATGGAGCACACCGCCAAGAACGGCGAGCACAAGATCCTGTCCGAATGCACGCTGCCGTTGACCGGCGTCGGTGTGGTCGATCGCATCATCACCGACCTGGCCGTGTTCGACGTGACCGACAACGGCCTGCTGCTGGTGGAAGCGGCACCGGGCGTCAGCGATGGCGAGTTGGCGGAAAAGACCGGCGTACCGTTCCAGCGCGCCTGATTGATGTGAACAGGGGGCGCTTGCGCCCCCTTCGTTTGCCCTCAACTGCGCCGCGCGTAGGCATATTCGCCGTCGTTGTTGTCGGCCTCACCAAGGCACGCTGCCGCCGTTGCGATGCGCAGTCCGGCGTGTTCGCAGCAGGCGCCGAACGCGCGTTCAATAGCATGCGCCAGCGTCCCGTCGACCTGGCCCTGTTCGGAATCGAAGTCGCTGCGATACAGGTGCGCGTCCAGCAGCGGGCGAAGTGCCTGCAGCCGCCACCAGCCCATGCTGCCCGCACCAAATTGGCTGGCGTCTATGGGTTTGCTCAGCCCGAGCCGCGCCTGCAGTCTTGTCAGCGCAGGACCGTTACCACCTACGAAATCGGCAACGGGCAGCAGATGTCCTTCCGCCACCACCATGCCCAGGCCGGGGTCGGCCTGGAACACGGCGTGGATGCGCGCGGCACGTCCATCCTGTATCAGGCGCTGCAGCAGTTCCTGCCGCCACTGGTCCCCATTGCTGCGATGGGTCGAGCGCTTGGTGTGCAGCTTCAGCACAACATCATGATCCGCCTGCATCAGCCGCTCGGCGACCTGCAGGAAGGGAAGAATGTCGCGGCCATGGTTGTCCACGGCAATGACGTCGCCCTGCAACCCGTGATCCAGCAGGGCGCGCCGGACCTGGTCCAGCTGGTGCTCCGGGGTGGTCACCACGATGGTCCAGTCCAGGGCTGCCTCGCGCAGCGCGGACAGTACCTCCGGCAGGGTCTCCAGATACCAGGCGTGGACGTGCACTGCCGGTTGCTGACGCAGTGCCGGGGCCGATATCAACGCATTGCGCGTAGCGTGCAGCCAGGCATGCCCGAGGCGTGCATCCGGTTCCAGTACGGCGCCTTCGGCCCACTCGTTCCAGGCATTGATGAAGACCATTCGCTGCGTCTGCGGCACTGCGGACAGGCGTTCATGGATCGTGGTGCGCAGCCAATCGCGATAGCCACGCGGTGAGGCGTGCAGATACACGCGGCCGCGGCCGGAGCGCCGTGCCTCGTTGTCCCAGCCCGGATTCACGCCGGGATAGAGCGGATAGTCCGGTAGCGGCCGGGCTGCGATCTCTGCGGCCAGTTCGCGCCAGTCGCGGACATCGCCGTTGAACGCCGGATTGAGCAGCCACTGCTGTGCCGACAGGGAACGCGGGTTGCTCATGTTCGGCGGGAATTCCACGGCGGCATCGAAGCCGATGTCGCGGGGATCCGGCCGTTCAAAGCCCTGAACGTAGGCCAGGTGGATCTCACCGACACCGTTGTCGCGGCACCAGCTACGCCAGCGCTCGGCAGTCGCATGGGCGTCGGGCAGCAGGTGCGGGCGATAGACGAGCAGCATCGGCCGCCCCTCCACCTTCAACGCGCGCCGGTCGCGCAGGTAAGGCGCGACATGGGCGATGAAGGCCAGATCGTCCTCTGCGCTGTGCTGCTGGCCGATCAGGATGTCCTCATCGCGGCCATCCCAGCGCCGTGCCCAGTTTTCGTTGGCCCAGCACAGGCAGAACGGCAGATCGATGCGGTCGTCGGCCAGCCACTGACGCAGCGGGTCCTCCATCAGGGTGCGGCCGCTGAACCAGTAGTAGTAGAAGCAGAACGCGCCGATACCGTACTCAGCGGCGAGGCGCGCCTGATCACGCATCACCTGCGGGTTGCGCAGGTCGTAGAACCCGAGGTCGGCAGGCAGACGCGGCTGGATGTGCCCCTCGAACTGCGGCAGGGCGCGGGTCACATTGCGCCACTCGGTAAAGCCCTTGCCCCACCAGGCATCGTTCTCCGGGAACGTGTGGAACTGCGGCAGGTAGAACGCGACCAGGGTTGCCGGCATCGAGGTGGGTAACGCCTGCTGCTGCCATGTGCGATGGCCAATCGCGGGCTCGTCGGCGCGCCAGCGCAGCTGCGCGCTTGCACGCGGGCCAGCGGAATCCTGTTGACCCTTCGGTGGGGGCGGAACCCAGTCGCCATGCCGCGCCAGCAGGCGGGTACGTATCCGGTCACGCTGCGCCTGGGACAGTGGCATGGCCCGGAACATGGCGCGCAGCAACGGGAACAGCGACTGGCGCAAGCTCATCGGGCGAGGCCCCGCGGAGGAGGGCAAGCGGAGTGAATCAGCATAAGGGCGACGGTCATGGGTTCATTTTCGATGCTGGCGGCCGTGACGGCAAACGCCAGCATGCTAGCGTGTAGCCATGCTCTTCCCCCACGACCTGCCCGATGCCGATGTCCATCACCTGCCGGGCTGGCTGGCTTCGGCTGACGCCGACCGGCTGATGGCCGCGCTGCAGGCCGAAGTGCCATGGGAAGTCCATCGCATCCGCATGTTCGGCAACTGGGTGGATTCGCCGCGGCTGAGCTGCTGGATCGGCGACCCACAGGCCCGCTACCGTTACTCCGGTGCCGAGTTCGTGCCACACCCCTGGCCACCTGTGTTGCAGGCCCTGCGTGAGCGCCTGCGGGCCGCGGGCATCGGTTGCTTCAACAGCGTGTTGCTGAACCGCTATCGCGGCGGCACTGACCATATGGGCTGGCACAGCGATGACGAGCCCGAACTGGGCCCGGCGCCGGTGATCGCGTCGCTGAGCCTGGGGACGGCCCGGCGTTTCCTGCTGCGGCGGCGAGACGACACGACGCGCAAGGCAGAGTTCCTGCTTGGCCATGGCGATCTGTTGTTGATGGCCGGACAGACCCAGCGGTTCTACCAGCACGCACTACCGAAGATGGCACGGGTGCAGGGAGAGCGCATCAACCTGACGTTCCGCTGGATTGCGCCGCGCTGATGGGCGGCCGCCGGGCATCGCCCGGCGCTACCTGGGGTCAGCGCGTGATGCCCGGCTGGTCGGCCTGCCCGCTCACCAGCGTCCAGCCGACCACGTCCTGCGCCAGCTGCTGCAGGCCGCGTTCGAACGCGGCAGTGACCGCCGGGACGTCGGTGCTGCCGACCGGCTGCGCCTGGCGGAAGGTGCGGTCGGCGACCACGCGCTGGTCGGCGACGTGGATCAGCTTGGCGTTGACCTCGATGACCACGGTCGGCGTGGCCTGGCCCTGGTAATCCGATTCGAAGCGGCGCACGTCGGTGGACAGCTTGTAGTCGGCACGGATGCCCGCGCTGCTGCGCGCCACGCCGCGGATCCGGCCGGAGTCCTCGAAACCGCGCAGCAGGGTGTCCTCGATCATGTCAGTGGCCGGCTGTGCCCAGCTGGCGCCCTTGTAGATCTCCATCTGCGACGGCGTCGGGCGCACGTTGATGCGCGGGCTGTCGACCATGCGCGCGGCGCTGGGCTTGGCCAGTACCAGCTGCCAGCTGGCCTGTGGCCACGCGGGATCGGCCTTCACCTGCACGGCAGGCGAGTACAGGGTCACTGCGGTTTTCTCGCTGCTGCCAAGGATGGAGCAGCCGCCCAGCAGGGTGACCATCGAGGCGGCCAGCAGCAGGCGCGGAAGGGTGGTCGTGCTCATTTGGGTTCGAACTCCTTCGGTGCGTCGCGGCCCAGCAGGTAGCGCGCGGGGTTGTTCTCGAGGCGGTCGCTGACCCGGCGCAGGTCGCGGATCAGGCCACGCAGCTCGGTCAGCGTCGGGCCAAGCTGGCCGAGGCCGTCGTTGGCGAAGCTGTTGATCGCCGCGCGGTTCTCGCCCAGGATCGAATCGGCATTGCCGGCGGCCGAATCGAGCTTGCCCAGCGTGGCGTCGAGCTTGTCGATGATGCCCGGCAGCTGCTGCACCAGGTTCTTGTCCAGGCGCTCGATGGTGCCGTTGGTGGTCTTCAGCGTGGTGTCCAGGCTGCGTGCGGCATCGCGCGCGCTGAGCAGCAGTGCCTGGGTGCCCTGGTCGCGATCGGCCAGGCCACCACTGATCGTTTCAAGATTGGCCAGCGTTGCATTGATCGAAGCGACGTTGCGGTCGCTGAGGATCTGGTCCATGCGCTCGACGATGCGGTTGGCCACGTCGGTGATGTTCTGCAGCGCCGAGGGCGTGGTCGGGATGATCGGTGCCGGGTCCTTGTTGACCGTGGTCAGCGCTGGCGACTGCGGCGTACCGCCGCTGAGCTGGATGATCGACGGGCCGGTGAGGCTGGTGATCGCCAGCTTGGCGCGGGTATCGGTCTTGACCGGCGTGGTCGAGTTCAGGCGGATGCGTGCGACCACCTGGCGCGGATCGTCCGGCACCAGGTTCAGTTCGGTGATCGAACCGACCGCGATGCCGTTGTACTGCACAGGGCTGCCCACCGACAGGCCGGTCACCGCTTCGCGGAACACCACGCGGTATTCCTGCCAGGTACGGTCGGAGGAGTACTTGGCGGCCCACAGGCCGAAGGCCAGCAGGGCCAGGCCGGTGATCAGGGTGAACGCGCCGATCAGCACGTAGTTGGCTTTGGTTTCCATGGCTCAGGCACTCTCGATCTGTTCGCCGCGCGCGGCACGCGCACGCGGTCCGTGGAAGTATTCCTGGATCCACGGATGATCCAGTTTCTCGATTTCCGGCAACGGTGCATTGGCCACCACCTTGCGGTCGGCCAGCACGGCAACGCGGTCGCAGATGGCGTACAGCGTGTCCAGGTCGTGGGTGATCAGGAACACGGTCAGTCCCAGCGCTTCCTGCAGGGTCTTGATCAGGCGGTCGAACGCGGCCGCGCCGATCGGGTCGAGGCCGGCGGTGGGTTCGTCCAGGAACAGCAGCGGCGGATCCAGCGCCAAGGCGCGCGCCAGGCCGGCGCGCTTGCGCATGCCGCCGGACAGCTGCGACGGCAGCTTGTTGATCGCGTCGGCGGGCAGGCCGGCCAGCTTCACCTTCAGCAGTGCCAGTTCGTAGTGCCAGCGCTCGGGCAGCTCGCGGTGGTGTTCCTTCAGCGGCACCTGCACGTTCTCGCCCACGGTCAGCGAGGAGAACAGGGCGCCGTCCTGGAACAGCACGCCGGTGTTGCGCTCGATGTGCAGGCGGCTTTCGGGATCGTCGGCACGTGCGTCGCGGCCCAGCACTTCGATCTGCCCTTCGTCGGGCGTGCGCAGGCCGAGAATCGAGCGCATCAGCACCGACTTGCCGGTACCGGAGCCGCCGACCACGCCCAGGATCTCGCCGCGGCGCACGTCCAGGTCCAGGTCCTCATGCACGGTCTGGCTGCCGAAGCGATTGACCAGGCCGCGCACGCGGATCGCCAGTTCATGGCCCTGGTCGTCACGCATGTCGAGGATTTCGGGGCGGGCGGATGTGCTCATGTCACCAGTCCATGTGCATGAACCACAACGCCGCGAAGGCGTCGATGATGATCACCAGCGAGATCGTCTGCACCACGCTGGAGGTGGTGCGTTCGCCGACCGACTGCGCGGTGCCTTCCACCTTCAGTCCTTCCAGGCAGCCGATCAGGCCGATGACCAGCGCGAACACCGGTGCCTTCGACAGGCCGACCAGCATGTGCCGCACTTCCATCGTCTCGTGCATGCGCGCGATGTACATCTGTGGCGGGATGTCCAGGTCGAATGCGCCGACGGTGATGCCGCCGGCGAGGCCGGCAACCATTGCGATGAAGGTCAGCAGCGGCAGGGTCACCAGCAGCGCCAGCAAGCGGGGCAGCACCAGCAGGTCGACCGGGTCCAGGCCGAGGGTGCGCATCGCATCGATCTCCTCGCGCGCCTTCATCGCGCCGATCTGCGCGGTGAAGGCGCTGGCGGTGCGGCCGGCCAGCACGATGGCGGTCAGCAGCACGGCGAACTCGCGCAGGAAGGCGATGTTGACCAGCTCGACGACGTAGATCTCGGCGCCGAAATCACGAAGGATGGTCGAGCCGAGGAAGGCGATCACCGCGCCGACCAGATAGGACAGCAGCGCCACCAGTGGTACCGCATCCAGCCCGACCTGCTCCATCTGGTGCACGGTGGCGGTCAGGCGGAAGCGGCGGGGTTCCTTGACCAGGCGCGCCGCCTTGACCAGGTTCTCGCCGAGAAAACTGCACAGCGCCTTGATGTTGTGGCCGGTGGCATGGACGCTGACACCCAGTCGCTCCAGTGCCGCCAGCACGCCGAAGTCGCGCTTGGGCTTGGGCCGGTCGTCGGCGACCTCTTCGATGGTGCAGACCAGCGCCTGATGGTCCTGGCGGAACTGCAGCGCGTCTTCGCCGAGGTCGGCGCGGTGGGCCACGCGAAGTACCTGCAGCACGCCGGCCGAATCCATCTGCTCGATGCCGGTCGCATCGATGCCGGTCAGCTTTTCGGGAACGCCACGCAGGACTTCGGCCGCGGCCAGCGCGGTTTTCAGGGTCCAGGTGCCGGACAGGCGGATCAGGCCCGGGTCATGGGCGTCCTGTTCGAGCTGGGGGGCGAGGTTCGGGGTCACTTGGGCCATTCGGGTCGCAGCATAACCGGTCTGTCTTGGGCATCGCGTCGAACTCGGATGAATTTCTCCGGTAAGGCCCGGCCTAGGTAATACTACGGCGCATGTCCACAGATGCTCACACGATCCCCACGCCCCAGGCCACCTATGCGCAGCGCGTGGCCTTCGTTTCCGAGATCGCCGGACGGCTGCACAGCTACGGCACCACGGCCCAGCGCCTGGAAACGGCAGTCGTGGCACTGGCCCGCCAGCTCGATCTGGATTGTGAACCGTGGTCGAATCCCACCGGTATCATCCTCAGCTTCAGCGACCCGGCGCAGGCGATCGGCTCCAGTGACATCACCCGTGTGATCCGGCTGGCGCCCGGCGAGAACGACCTGCACAAGCTCAGCGTCGCCGACCATATCGCCGAGGAAGTGTCCAACGGGCGGATGAGCATCGCCCAGGGCCACACCGCGCTGCGCCAGCTGGACAAGGATCCGGGCCGGCGCGGCAAGCTGCGCACCATCCTGTCGTTCAGCCTCGGCGCGGCTGGTGTGGCCGGCATGTGGAAGCTGCCGTGGCTGGACATCGCCACCGCCGGTGTCATCGGCCTGATGATTGGCCTGCTCGGCATGGTCACCGACCGCCGCCCGGCCACCCGCGAGGCGGCCGAGGCATTGGCCGCGCTGCTGGCGGGCCTGGTTGCCACTTTGGTCGCGTCGTTCATCGGCGCGCTCAACCTCAACACGGTGATCATCGCCTCGCTGGTGGTGCTGCTGCCGGGCATGTCGCTGACCAATGCGGTCAATGAACTGGCCAGCCAGCACTGGGTGTCGGGTACCGCGCGTTTCGCCGGTGCACTCACCACCATCATGAAGCTCAGCGTCGGCGCGATGATCGCGGTGACCCTGGCAGACGTGCTCGGGCTGGACCCGGTGATCCGTGCGGCGCGGCCCCAGGGGCCGTGGGTGGAGTGGGGCTCGCTGCTGACCGCCGCGTTCGCGTTCGCGATGCTGTTCAAGGCCAACCGCCGCGATTACCCGTGGGTGATCGCCGCCTCGGTGGCCGGTTATGCCATTTCCAAGTTCGGTGGCCATGCCTGGGGGGCACCGGCGGGCATCTTCCTGTCGGCGATGCTGTTGACCGCCGGCGGCAATCTGTTCGGCCGTCTGGTCGGTCGCCCCGGCGCGATCATCCGCCTGCCGGGCATCATCATGATGGTGCCCGGCAGCACCAGCCTGCGTGGCGTGCTGACCCTGGTCCAGCAACAGGACGTGGGTGCCGGCCAGGGCGTGTTCCTCACCGTGCTCAACGTGGTGATGGCACTGGTCGCCGGCCTGCTGTTCGGCAACCTGCTGATGCCCGCGCGCAAAACCCTGTAATTGCCCTTCTGTGCTGCTTCCTGTGGGTGTGGGCGGTTGCTCCACACACCTCCCGGGAAATGAAAAACGCCGGCGTTCGCCGGCGTTCTTCATTGCATCCCGATCTGGCCTCAGGCCTTCTTGATCAGGAAATCTTCCGGCTTCTTGCTGCCCTTGGCGGTCAGCTCGGCCATCCAGCGCGGCTGCTTGCCCCGGCCGGTCCAGGTTTCCTTCGGGTTGGCCGGGTTGCGGTACTTCGGGGCTACCTTGCCCAGCTTGCGGCCTGCCGTCTTGGACGGCGCCTTGGTCGCAGTGGCGACCTTGCGGGCGCGCGGAGCGGGGGCGCCGCCGAACAGTTCCTCGATGGTGTAACCCTCGGTCTTGGCCAGCTTGCTCAGCTGGGCCCGGACCTTGGTGATCGGCCGGCGCTTGGCGACGATGGTCTGCTGCTTCTTCGCGGTGCGGATCAGGGCGCCCAGCTCTCGTGCCGACAGGCCGGTCAGGTCAATGCTCATTTACGGTTACTCCGGAAACTAATGTGTGGACGGGACGAGCCAGTCCATGGCGTCGCGGGACAGAATAAAGATGAATTAATCCAAGCACAAATGCAGGTCGCCCAGGGCTTGGCGGCATGCCGACTGCAGCGCGTCGATTTTGACCGGATTATGTCTGTTGCAGTATCGGGCAGCGGCTCGGGCGGCAAAAAAAAAGGACCGGGGCATGCCCCGGTCCTTTCCTGATCAGCCCTGCAGGCGCTGCAGCAGGGTGGCCTTGTCGAGGCTTTCCGCTTCGCTGGCGCGACGCGAGCGGTACTCGTAGGTGCCAGCGGCCAGGCCGCGTTCGCTCACCACCACACGGTGGGGGATACCGATCAGCTCCATGTCGGCGAACATCGCGCCCGGGCGCAGGCCACGGTCGTCGAGCGCTGCATCCAGGCCCGCATCGCGAAGCTCCTGCAGCAGGCTGGCAGCAGCGTCGGCCACGGCCGCGTCGCCCCTTGGGTTGATCACGCACACCACCACCTGCCACGGCGCCATCGCGTCCGGCCAGATGATGCCGGCCTCGTCATGGTTCTGTTCGATCGCGGCAGCGACCACGCGCGAGATGCCGATGCCATAGCAGCCCATCGCCATCACGGCCGCCTTGCCGTTCTCGTCCAGCACGGTGGCGTCCAGCGCTTTGGCATACGTGCGGCCGAGCTGGAACACGTGGCCGACTTCGAGGCCACGGGCGATCTTCAGTTCACCGCCGTCCAGCGCGCGGTCACCGGCACGCACGTTGCGGATGTCGGCCACTTCCGGCTCCGCCAGGTCACGGCCCCAGTTGACGCCTGCCAGATGGAAGCCGGCTTCGTTGGCGCCGACGACGAAGTCGGACATCGCCGCCACTTCGCGATCGGCCACCACGCGGATCGCCTTGGCCGGCGCGACCGGGCCAAGGAAGCCCGGCACGCTGCCCAGGTGCTCTGCGATTTCCGCCTCGCTGGCGAAACGCTGCTCAGCCAGGCCGGCAACCTTGGCCAGCTTGATCTCGTTGACCTCATGATCGCCGCGCACCAGCGCCAGCACGAACTGCTGTGCTTCGCCTTCGCCGGCGATCAGCGCCACCGACTTCACGGTGCGCTGCAGGTCGATGCCAAGCAGGGCTGCAACGTCCTCGCAGGTCTTCTGGGTGGGCGTATCGACCTTGCGCAGGGCTTCGCCGGCCGCCGCGCGCGGCGCCGGATCGGCAGCGATCGCCGCTTCCATGTTGGCCGCGTAGTCCGAACCGGTGGAGAACACCAGCGCGTCCTCGCCGGAATCGGCGATCACGTGGAATTCCTGCGAGGCATCACCGCCGATGGCGCCGGAGTCGGCCTGCACCATGCGGAAATCCAGGCCGAGGCGGGTGAAGATGCGGCTGTAGGCCGACTTCATGTTCTCGTACTCGCGCACCAGGCACTCATCGTGCAGATGGAACGAGTAGGCGTCCTTCATCAGGAACTCGCGCGAACGCATCACGCCGAAGCGCGGACGGATTTCGTCGCGGAACTTGGTCTGTATCTGGTAGAAGTTGACGGGCAGCTGCTTGTAGCTGGACAGCTCGCTGCGCGCGAAGTCGCAGGCGGCTTCTTCGGCGGTCGGGCTGTAGCAGAACACCTGGTCCTTGCGATCCTTGATCTTCAGCAGCTGCGGGCCGAACTTCTGCCAGCGCCCGGTCTGCTCCCACAGTTCCTTCGGCTGGATGGTCGGGATCTGGAATTCCACGGCGCCGGCGCGGTCCATTTCCTCGCGGACGATGCGTTCAACCTTGCGCAGCACGCGCAGGCCCAGCGGCGACCAGGTGTACAGGCCCGATGCCAGCTTGCGGATCATGCCCGCACGCAGCATCAGCCGGTGGCTGGTCAGCTCGGCGTCGCTGGGGGTTTCCTTGGTGGTGTGCAGGTGGAACTGGGAGAGGCGCATCGTCGGCTTCGGATAACGGCAGAGACGCCTATTCTGCCAGCCCGGCCGGGGGGAGGGGTATTGGCAGGGCTGCGCCCTGCACCTGCCGTAGTGCCGGCCGCTGGCCGGCAACAGCAACAGCAAAAACAGGTTTCCTGGGGGATGGCGGGGTGGGTCCGGTTGCGGGG
>NZ_JAPTFX010000150.1:0-11647 GCF_030985895.1 Stenotrophomonas sp. Sm6012
CCCCCGCCGCGCACTACCACAGCCATTCATAATGGTAGGACCAATATAGCGACTAGCCCTATGGTCTAATAGGCTCTCCACCGGGATGGCGGTTAAATCCGCTGCACGCGGCCTGATCGAAATTATTATTGGTACGACCAATAATCGGCGGCCTCGGCGACCCACCGCCTGCGGTGGAGCACATCCCGCCCCCAGTCGAGAGCCTTCATGCAGCCCTGGCAACACCTGTACGACCCCGCCGGCAACCTGTGGTTGTCCAGCCTGATCGCGCTGCTGCCGATCGCGTTCTTCTTCATCGCCCTGGCCGTATTGCGGATGAAGGGCTGGCTCGCCGGCACGATCACCGTGGCCATCGCGCTGGGCGTGGCGCTGCTGTTCTATCGCATGCCGCTGGCCCAGGCGTTGGGCGCAGCCGGCTTCGGCTTCGTCTACGGCCTTTGGCCGATCGCCTGGATCATCATCGGCGCGGTGTTCCTGTACAAAGTCTCGGTCAAGACCGGGCAGTTCGACATCATCCGTGCCTCGATCCTGTCGGTCACCGAGGACCAGCGCCTGCAGATGCTGATGGTCGGCTTCGCCTTCGGCGCCTTCCTGGAAGGTGCGGCCGGCTTCGGCGCGCCGGTGGCGATCACCGCGGCGCTGCTGGTCGGGCTGGGCTTCAAGCCGCTGTATGCCGCCGGCCTGTGCCTGATCGTCAACACCGCGCCAGTGGCATTCGGTGCGATGGGGATTCCGATCATCGTGGCCGGGCAGGTCACCGGTCTGGATGCGTTCGAGATCGGCCAGATGGCTGGGCGCCAGCTGCCGTTCCTTACGATCATCGTGCTGTTCTGGATCATGGCAATCATGGATGGCTGGCGCGGCATCAAGGAAACCTGGCCGGCGGTGCTGGTGGCCGGTGGCTCGTTCGCCATCGCGCAGTACCTGACCTCCAACTTCATTGGCCCGGAACTGCCGGACATTACGGCCTCGCTGGCATCGCTGGTGTGCCTGACCCTGTTCCTGCGTCGCTGGAAGCCGGTGCGGATCTTCCGCTTCGACACCGAAACCAGCGCCGAGGCCGCTGCACAGGCACTGGAGTCGCCGCGCTACAGCGTCGGCCAGATCGCCAAGGCGTGGTCGCCGTTCCTGATCCTTACCGCGATGGTCACGCTGTGGAGCATCAAACCGTTCAAGTCGCTGTTCGCGGCGGGCGGCCCGCTGGAGAACTGGGTGCTGAAGATCCCGGTGCCGGGCCTGGACCAGATGGTGCAGAAGATGCCACCGATCGTGGACGCGCCGCTCAGCTACGAGGCGATCTACAAGTTCGACTGGTTCTCGGCCACCGGTACCTCGATCATCCTCGCTGCGGTGATCGCCATCATCGCGCTGCGCATGCCGGCCCGTCCGGCGCTGCAGACCTTCGGTGAGACGGTGCGTGAGCTGCGCATGCCGATCTACTCGATCGGCATGGTGCTGGCCTTCGCCTTCATCGCCAACTACTCGGGCCTGTCGGCCACGCTTGCCCTGGCACTGGCACACACCGGTGATGCGTTCCCGTTCTTCTCGCCGTTCCTTGGCTGGCTGGGGGTGTTCCTGACCGGCTCGGACACTTCGTCCAATGCCTTGTTCTCGGCACTGCAGGCCACCACCGCACAGCAGATCGGCGTGTCCGACGTGCTTCTGGTGGCGGCCAACACCACCGGTGGCGTGACCGGCAAGATGATCTCGCCGCAGTCGATTGCCATTGCCTGCGCCGCGGTGGGGCTGGCCGGCAAGGAATCGGACCTGTTCCGCTTCACCGTCAAGCACAGCCTGATCTTCACCACGATGGTCGGCCTGATCACCCTGGCCCAGGCCTACTGGCTGACCTGGATGATTCCCTGAGCCATGCACGGTCGGCCGACCACCCGCTGCGCGCTTCGGGCCACAATGGCGCCATGAGCACGCAACGTATTTCGGACAAGGTGGCTGCGCAGCTGCGCGGCCTGGTGCAGGAACAGCGGCTGCAGCCGGGTGACCGGCTGCCGGCCGAGCGCACCCTGGCGGTGCAGCTGGGCGTCTCGCGCACCGCATTGCGCGAGGCGATCGCACAGTTGGCCAGCCAGGGCCTGTTGACGGCGCGGGTCGGTGGCGGCACCTACGTGGCCGAGCCGGCGGCGCGCGCGCGGCAGGCACTGGATGAACCGCTGGCGCCGTACCTGCCGCTGTTCCAGGGCGACCCGGAATACCGCTTCGACGTGCTGGAGATCCGCCACGCACTGGAAGGTGCCACCGCCTGGCACGCCGCGCTGCGCGCCACCGATGAGGACCGCGCGCGCATCGCGCAGGCGTTCCAGACCATGATGGACGCGCACGGCAAGGACGACCCCACCGGCGAAGCGGAGGCCGACGCGGCCTTCCACCTGTCCATCGCCGAGGCCTCGCACAACCTGGTGCTGCTGCAGGTGATGCGCGGCCTGTTCGAGCTGCTGCAGACCAACATCTCGCAGAGCCGCGAAAAGCTCTACACCTCGGCGAGGACCTTCTCGCCACTGTCCGACCAGCACCGCGAGATGATGGATGCGGTGCTGGCCGGCGATCCCGAACGCGCGCGCGCCGCCGCGCATGCCCACCTCGAGTTCGTGCACACCACGCTGCGCACCCTCGATGACAACGAAGCCCGGCGTGCGCGGGCCTCGCGTCTACCTTCCCCACACGGTTGACCCCATGATCATCTCCGCCTCCACCGATTACCGTGCCGCAGCGCAACGCCGGCTGCCGCCGTTCCTGTTCCACTACATCGATGGCGGCGCGTATGCCGAGCACACGCTGAAGCGCAACGTTTCCGACCTGTCCGACATCGCGCTGCGCCAGCGCATCCTGCGCAACATGTCCGACCTGAGCCTGGAAACCGAACTGTTCGGCGAAAAACTGGCGATGCCGGTGGCGCTGGCGCCGGTCGGCCTGACTGGCATGTATGCCCGGCGCGGTGAAGTGCAGGCGGCGCGCGCGGCAGACAGCCGCGGCATCCCGTTCACTCTGTCCACCGTCTCGGTGTGCCCGATCGAGGAAGTGGCACCGGCGATCCAGCGGCCGATGTGGTTCCAGCTGTACGTGCTGCGCGACCGCGGTTTCATGCGCAACGCGCTGGAGCGCGCGCAGGCTGCAGGCGTGACCACCCTGGTGTTCACCGTGGACATGCCGGTGCCGGGCGCGCGCTACCGTGACGCGCACTCCGGCATGAGCGGACCGAACGCCTCGCTGCGCCGTATCGGCCAGGCCATCACCCATCCGCATTGGGCGTGGGACGTCGGCCTGTTCGGCCGTCCGCATGACCTGGGCAACATCTCCACCTACCGTGGCAACCCGACCGGGCTGGAGGACTACATCGGCTGGCTCGGCAGCAACTTCGATCCGTCCATTTCGTGGAAGGATCTGGAGTGGATCCGCGAATTCTGGAAGGGCCCGATGGTGATCAAGGGCATCCTCGACCCGGATGATGCACGTGATGCGGTGAAGTTCGGAGCCGATGGCATCGTGGTCTCCAATCACGGTGGCCGACAGCTGGACGGCGTTCTGTCCACCGCACGCGCATTGCCGGCCATTGCCGATGCCGTGCAGGGCGACCTGAAGATCCTCGCCGATTCCGGCATCCGCACCGGCCTGGACGTGGTGCGCATGCTGGCGCTGGGCGCCGACACCGTGCTGCTGGGCCGTGCCTTCGTCTATGCACTGGCTGCGCAGGGCGAAGCCGGGGTGGCCAACCTGCTGGACCTGATCGCCAGGGAGATGCGCGTGGCGATGACACTGACCGGTGCGCGCCGCATCGCCGACATCGGCCGTGACTCGCTGGTCAGCCTGCCGTGAGTGGCCACGATGCCGTGCTGGCGCAGTTGCGCGATGCGGTCGGCAGCCGCCATGTACTGACCGGTGACAAGGCCACCCGCCGCTTCCGCCGTGGATACCGTTTCGGCGACGGCCCGGTGCTGGCGGTGGTGCGCCCCGGCACGTTGCTGGAGCTGTGGCACGTGCTGCAGGCCGCGGTGCAGGGTGGGGCGGCGATCATCCTGCAGGCGGCCAACACCGGCCTGACCGGCGGCTCTACCCCGGATGGCAACAACTATGGGCGGCCGATCGTGCTGGTCAGCACGCTGCGGCTGACCGGCATCCAGCTGTTGAACGACGGCCGGCAGGTGCTGTGCCTGCCCGGTGCAACGCTGGATCGGCTGGAACAGACCCTGGCGCCATTGGGCCGCGAGCCGCATTCGGTGATCGGCTCGTCCTGCATCGGCGCGTCGGTGCTGGGCGGGATCTGCAACAACTCCGGCGGCGCGCTGGTGCGTCGCGGCCCGGCCTATACCGAGCTTGCGTTGTACGCGCAGGTCGATGCGCAGGGCCAGCTGCAGCTGGTCAACCATCTGGGCATCGCGTTGGGCGATACGCCCGAGCAGATCCTGCAACGCCTGCAGGCCGGTGACTATACGGCCGCCGACGTCGGCGATGGCGACGGTCGCGCCGCGTCCGATCCGCGCTATGCCGAGGAGGTGCGCCGGGTCGATGCCGATACCCCGGCGCGCTTCAATGCCGACCCCAGCCGTCATTTCGAGGCAGCGGGATCGGCCGGCAAGCTGGCGGTATTCGCGGTGCGCCTGGATACCTTCGAGAAGGAGGCCGCCGAGGTCTTCTACATCGGCAGCAACCGCACCGACAGCCTCAGCGCGATCCGGCGCCAGCTGCTGACCGGTTTCGAGCGCCTGCCGATCGCTGGCGAATACATTCACCGCGATGCCTATGACATCGGCGAACGCTACGGCAAGGACAGCTTCCTGCTGATCGACCGTCTCGGCACTGCCCGCGTGCCGGCCGCCTTTGCGCTGAAGAGTCGTGTCGATGGCTGGTTCGAGCGGCTGGGACTGCGCGGGGTGACCGACCGGGTGATGCAGGTGCTGACCGGGTTGCTGCCTTCGCACCTGCCCAAGCGTATGGGCGAGTTCCGCCAGCGCTATGAACATCATCTGCTGCTGAAGGTGTCCGCGCAGGACGCTGCTCAGACTGAGGCCTGGTTGCGGGACTTCTTCGCAGGCCATGAAGGCGGCTATTTCCACTGCACGGCAGAGGAGGGCCGCAAGGCGTTCCTGCATCGCTTCGCGGTGGCCGGTGCTGCCGTGCGCTACCGTGAAGTGCATCGCGAGAAGGTGCAGGACATCGTGGCACTGGACATCGCGCTGCGCCGTGACGATGCCGACTGGTTCGAGCAGCTGCCCGCCGACATCGACAACCGCCTGCTGCACAAGCTGTACTACGGGCACTTCCTGTGCCACGTGTTCCACCAGGACTACATCGCGCGCAGGGGCGAAGACCCGATGGCGATCGAGCACGCGATGTGGTCATTGCTGGATCAGCGCGGCGCCGAGTACCCGGCCGAGCACAATGTCGGCCACCTGTATCCGGCCAAGCCGGCGCTGGCCGGGTTCTATCGGCAGCTGGACCCGAGCAACACCTTCAACCCCGGCATTGGCCAGACGTCGAAGGCGAAGGGGTGGGGTGGCTGCGATTGCGGTTAGGCAAACGATCCAGGTAGCGTCGAGCTTGCTCGACGGCCTCTTTTGCCGGATTACATGCAGTCGAGCAAGCGCGACTCTACGGGGGAGCGGTTACCATCGGGGTTCCACACGCAGGAGCCAACCCGATGCCCATCACTGGAGCACGCACTTTCCTGTGCGCCGCACTGCTGGCCACGCCGCTTCTGGCGCTGGCCCAGGGCTCGATCCTGCCGCAGCAGCGCGATGCGGCCGGCAACGTGATGGAGCCGCTGGGACAGGTGCTGGACGCGGCAGGGGTGCGTCATTGCACCGCCGATGGCGCATGGTGCGTGCGCGTGCAGCCGGTGGCCAACGATGGCGATCGGCCCACAACACTGGAGGTGTCGGAGCGGGGAGCCGCGAAGGGCGACCCGCATGTCTACCACGTCAGCATCGACGTGCCGCAGGAAAGCGAACTGAAGCTGTGGCCATGGATCGTGCGCCTGGCCCCCGGTGTGGGTAGCGATGCGGTGGTGACCGACCCGCAGCAGCGCGCCCGCCAGAACGTACTGGTAGGGGGCATCGTCTCCTTCAGCAGCATGTATTCCGGCGGCGGTGCCGATGCGTCCACGTTGCAGTTGGCACGCGTGCGCCACCTGCAGGACGACATCCAGGTGGATGACGATGTACTGACCGTTCCGTGGCAGGGCAATGCGTCGATCCGGGCCTGTTTCAGCGAACAGGATGCGAGGCAACGGGCCGGGGCCTGCCATGATGAGTACAGTTTCTCGGCGAAACTGGGACTGGACCCGGTCGCGCAGGCCATGCCGGTGCTGCGCTACCAGACCGTGGCCACACGATTCCCTGCCGGCGCCTCGCGCTTCGAGGATTCACTGGCCAAGGGCCCGCTGAAGAAGAAGGACCTGCGCACCGAGCAGGACCCGGCGTGCAGTTACACACGTCTGTTCCGCTTCAGCGAAGGAATGTTCCATCCGGACCAGGCGCTGCCGGACTGCGCAGGCTATACCGAACCCTGAGCCCTGTAGAGCCGAGCCTGCGCCCGGCTGGCTTTCCCTGCAGCCTGACCGGAGAGCAGTCGAGCATGGTTCGACTCTACAGAAGCCCGTGGCAGCGCTTACTCGCAGCGTGCGGCGGTGATGATGTTGTCCTTGTCCATGTAGACCCGCAGGCGGTCCGTGCGGATGTCCTTGGTGGTGATGGTGGTCGGGCCGATCGGGTTGACCAGCCCGGCGCCGCTCTCACGCGACAGCCGACGCAGGTTATCTTCGTTGCCTGGCTGGCCTACCGCCCAGCCCAGCTGACTGGCGTCGCAGCGGCCCGTTCCCTTTACTTCCGGGCCGGGGGTGCTGACACAGGCCGACAGCAGCAGGGGCGCGGCAAAGGCGGCAACAGTGAGGCGGGCGATGCTGATTCGGGTCATCGGAATGGCTCCAGGGCGCATGATGGCGCCACCATAGCACTGCGCCCACGCCGACGGCATGCGTTGGATCAAGGCGCGGCGTTCACGGCGGGCCGGGCTGGCCGCGCTTGATCGCTTCCCACACCTTGTCCACGTGCGCGCGCAGCGCCGGCGCAGCCGATGCCAGCGCAGGATCGTCCTGCCGGTCGCCGCCGAAGGGTTCATCGCCTTCCACCTCCACCAGCGATTCACCACGTACTTCGTAATACTGCTCCCCCTGGCGAAGGCCGATGCGCAGCTGCTGCGGGTCCACCCCACCGCCACAGAAGCTGTGGCTGGCCAGGGTCAGCTCGGCGCGGCCATCGTTGTCCAGGTCGGTCGCCGTCACCTGGTCCAGGAAATAGCCCGCCTCCAGGTCCAGGCCTTCGCATTGGATCGGATCTTCCCGGATCCAGCGCGACGTCCAGGGCGCCGCCAGGTCAGAACGCCGGAACAGCTCTGCACGCAGCGTGATCTGATCCAATGGTTCCTTGTCTTCCCGCGCCGGCGATGTCTGTTCGCTACGCGAAATCAGCAGCAGGCCCGCGCCGTCGATGTCCTCGAACACCACCTGCCTCAGCAGCGTGCCCGGGTAAAGACCTTTCAGATCCGCGTCGGATAGTGCAGGAGATGTCTCGAACGTCGCTTTGGGGGCCGACCCACCACATCCGCCCATGGTCAGCATGAAAGCGATCAAGAGAGATTGACCGCGTCTGCGAATGCGTCTCGCGTCAGTGCTCATCCATGCCCGCCAGTGACATCGGTCAATCGCCTTGAGCCTGGCAGGCCGCGGCCAGATTCAGGCCTGCAGGTCCACGATACTGTGCTGCCTTGCTATCGAAGGTCAGCCGGATCTTCTCGGTACGGACTGCACCACCGTGGCCCTGCGGGCAATTCCGCGTCGCTTCCAGTTCAGGCCACAGGGCATGGGGCATGGCAGGTGCTGACAATGTCGTGAACTTTCCTTCCAGAAGACGGATGTAGGTTCCGTCCTTGCATTGGGCGAGGACCAGTTTGTCGGTCACGTCGATGTCGCCGTAACTGCTGCCGAAGTAGGTCAGGATGGCATCCTTCCGGCCATCCTTGTTCAGATCCGGTGTGTCGCTCAACGACGTCTTCCCCTGCTGCCCGCTGTAGGGGCAACCTTCATCATCTCCGGGCGGGCAGGCGCTGACGTGCTTTCCTTCCAGCGGCAGCAGTTCGATCCGATCGTCAATGGAGACTGCTGCGCAGGCGCGGTCCAGGACGTCGGCGACAGGCTGCTTGGCCGCGCAGGAGGTAGCCAGGCAAAGACCGGCCAGCAGCGGCGCGGCGCGAAGGACGTAAGGCATCGTCATATTCCCGTGGTATCGAAATGGAAGGAGCCGCGGCCATCGCGCAAGGTGCCCAACTCATTGTTGAGGGTGTAGTTGCGGCCGTTGCGCCCGGCATAGGTCGGCCAGTTGGCGAGGCGATCCTGCGTGTCGTTGACGGAAAGTGCGTCAGTGAGCAACTGCGCGGTGATCGCCTGCTCGTGTGCGTTGGTCCATTGCGCCGGTGCCGTCGACCAGTTCAACTGGGCATGGCCGTTGATGGCACGGGTCAACGAATCCCTGACGCGGGCGCCGGTCACGTGGCCCGGACGGAAGATATGCCACCGAAGCAGGATCGCGACGGATTTCTCCGATGTGTAGATATCGCCCAGCGTGCCGTTGATATGGACGGCACCCACGTTGACCGTGATAGGGGCTGAACGGATATCGCGGATACGGAAGCGCACCATATCCCACATCGCCTGCTGGAAGTTCGCGCAGGTGCGACCGATCATGGCCAAGCGATAGAACCAGTGCCAGGTCTTGAAATAGTTTGCTTCCAGGGTCGCCCGGTCGACCATGGGCAGCTGCGCCAGACCGGTGGCTGCCTGTGCAGGTTGCGTCTGTTCGTCGTGATGGCGGATCCAGCCCACGTACTTCCGGCCCGTGCGGTCCCAGAGCGGCCCCGTGTTGACGCCTGCCCAGGCCGTCGCCGGATAAAGACCCAGATTCCCAAGATAGCGCTGGTAGTCGGCTTGATTGCGATGCAGGAAGTAGGCGAGGAAGCCAGGCAGCTCGCCATTGTCATAGCCGCCGGCAGGCATCAGGCCCATGGTCCAATGGCACGGGCCGAGAGAGACCAGAGCGTCATCGTAGGCATTGATGCTGTCGAACATGCCCATGCATTCCTGCTCGGCCGTGGCACGCACAACACGATAGGTGGACGCTGCGGCGCCGTTGGGTGTGGCGGCCAGGATTGCCGTGGTGGTCGCTGGACCGATCAAGCGTTCCGGCGTCATTTCCGCTTCGGCCCACGTATGGTTGGGCACTTCGCTCATCGGGCCGCCATAGGTCATGAACCGCGCGTAGCTGCCCAGCGACTGGTACTGATCATCACGGCGACCGTTCGGAAGCGTGTAGTGTCCGGTGAAGTCCCTGCTGAACATCCGGACGCGCGCGACCACCCGGTTGGAGGCATTGCGCACGGTGCCCTGCGTGATCTCGTCGAAGTTCCAGATGTTGATGCCATTGGCATACGGCGTAGTGCGCTGGTTGTTGCCGGTGGCAACCTGCCATGCTTCGATGACCACCGGGCAGCGATAGTTGTTGCGCAACCAGTGTTCCATCGCTGTGCGCGTATTGGCATTCATCACGCCGCTGATCGGGCCGGTGTAGCGCGATCCGTTGGCGACCCGGTCCAGCGAGGCGACGTGATAGCTTTCCGGTGGATTGGAATTGGGGCGCAGTCCCAGTGCCATCACTTCCGGTGCGGTCAAGCCGGACTGGGGTTGCCAGCCGTGCAGCCGTCCCTGGTTCAGTTGGGCGGCATTGGCCATGCTGGCATAGATCTGGAACTCTCGTACCGCCCATTCGGTGCCGCGGCCGAACCCGCCATCAGGTGTGCCGACGAACATGAAGCCCAGCGTGCGCAGGTCCTGCTGGAGCTGGCGTACGTGCTGCGGGATCGCCAGCGTCGCGCCGCCCTGGTTCTGCGGTGTCTGTGCGTTCGCAGGCGTGGGTGGGGGCGGGTTGTCGACGCCACCCCAGCGAGGCGGCCTGTTGTTCGCAGGCGTTCCATCGTGGTCGCCTCGTCGGAGGTTGTGATTGCCGTAGATCATGCATCCGTCCTAGATGTCGTGGTCTTTGCCCAGCGAGGTGACGCCGGGAAGGCTGGGTGTATTGAGCCCAACCAGCTCACGTGCCTGGTGGAAGCGCTGCATGGCCATGCGGCTGAGCTGGCCGAAGTCGCCGTCGACCGCGCCATCGTAGAATCCAAGGTTCTTCAGGCGCGACTGCAACCCGGTATGCTCGTCCGTCTGTTTCTGTGCGGCAAGATCGAGTGTCCATTCCCAGGGGTGGTTGTCGGCCCCGAACGGAAACACCTTCAGCTTGGCCTGCTTCGCGCCTTCGGGCATCTCATGCATCAGGCTGCCATCGGAGCCCAGCTCGCCTTCGAAGCGTTGCCCGCCGATGTCCAGTGTGTAGGGTTTGCCGGCCAGTCCTTGCAGCCCGAACTGCTCGACCAGGCGCAGCCCGAACTGCTGCGGTACCAGCTGCGTGCCTCGCGGAAGGTGCTCGGGAATGGCGGGGTTGGTATCGGCCCCCATGAACGGATGCTCGCCCGCCTTGACCTTGAACTCGCCCGGGCAGCTGAAGGTGATGTTGCCGCCCTCCAGCGTGATCGCACTGCTGCCGGCCTGCAGCACCACCTTGGTCTGCGCCAGCACGTCGATGCGCTCGTCGGTGGCGGTGATGGTCAATGCCTGGTCGCTCAGCAGCTCCAGCTCGCCATCGTTGGCCTGCAGGCTGACCGGCCCCTGCGCGGCGATCACCCGCAGCGGGCCGCTCTGCGCGAACAGTGAGACGTGCTCGCCGGACACGGTGGCGAGGGTCTCCCCGGCGCTGACGTGCAGGTCCTGCTGCACGGTCATCTGCAGGTTCTGCCCGGCATAGGCCACGGCGCTGGCCGCGGTGGTCCAGGCCACGTGGTGCGGCGCTTCGGCCACCAGCAACGGCGTGCCCAGCCGTTCCACCGGCTGCTCGCCAGGGCTGCGGCCGTCGCTGCCGGGCTTCATCGCGCTCTGCCCGTTCACGTCGCCGGTGTAGCGGCCCTGCGCCTTCGGGTCGATCTGCTCGCGCAGTTGCTTGGTGCGCTCAAATTCGGCCAGGCCTGGCACCTGCTGCTCGGCCAGGGTCTGTTGCATCTGCTCCAGGCTGCGTTCGGCGCCTTTGAGCTGCGCCACCACGCTGGCGTTGTCCATCACCGTGGATGCCGCGCGCTCCTGCAGGCTGGCCGACAGCAGCAGGCCTTCGCTGGCATGCACGTTGCCCCAGCCCTGGGTGGCCAGCTCGAAACCTTCGCCGCGCAGCGCGCCGCGGGCGGTGTCCTGATGGGCGATCAGGTAGCCCAGTTCCAGCCGGCTGTCGGCCAGCGAGCTGTGCAGGCGGGTGCGCAGCTGGCCGGGGGTGTCATCCATCAGCCACTGCTGGGTGCCGCTGCCATCGTGGGCCTGGGTATGCAGGCCACTGAGCACGCCGGGATGGCGCGCGTTCTCGTCGATGCCACCACCGAAGGGTGGGGCGACCTCGCCGTTGTACAGCTGGCCGGTGATGCGCGGCTGGTCGATGTCGCCGTGCAGGAATTCCACCAGCACCTCGCTGCCCACGCGGGGCAGGAAGCTGGTGCCCCAGTT